>NZ_JAQBOW010000118.1 GCF_028287845.1 Mucilaginibacter sp. | reverse complement strand
CTATATGGCCCGAAATTCATGACAGCATTATCAGCTCGGGTATTACCCGGCTGGAAATATACCGCTGTTTTAACCGTTTATGTATGGTAATGGAAACTAATGATAGTTTCAGCTTTGATAAAAAGGGTGCCCTGGATGCTGCTAATGCCAAAGTGCAGGAGTGGGAAACGCTGATGTGGAAATACCAGCAGGCCATCCCCGGCTCAAAACCCGGTGAAAAATGGGTGTTGATGAATAAAATTTTTAATCTATAAATAATATATAATTTTTGTGACAGACGCCATGACTGAGAATATAAATACCTTTTTACAAATACACCCGCACGATAACGTGCTGGTTGCCTTGCAGGATATTGCCAAGGGAACCGTTGTGCCATTTAAAGGCGACAATATTACCCTGGTAACTAATGTAGCCGCCAAACATAAATTTACCATAACCGACCTTAACGAGGGTCAGGAAATTTACATGTATGGCGTATTGGTGGGCAAGGCAAATCACCACATACCAAAAGGAAATGCCATTACTACCGAAAATATACACCACGCCGCCAGCGATTTTAAACTGGGCGAACGTAAACTAAACTGGCACAAACCAGCGGCTGATAAATTTGCCGGCAGAACTTTTTTAGGCTATCACCGTCAGGATGGTTCGGTAGGTACGGCAAATTACTGGCTGGTTATTCCGCTGGTGTTTTGCGAGAACCGCAACATTATGGTGCTAAAAGACGCGTTGGTTGAAAAGCTGGGCTTTAAAAAGGCAAAAAGTTATGAAGACGAGGTAGAGAGTTTAATCAGCCTTTACCAAACAGGCAGTTCGGTAGAATCTATTTTAAATGCCGACCTGCAAATGGAAACGGCACAAAAAACCTCTAAAAAACTGTTCGAAAATATAGATGGCATTAAGTTTTTAACACACGATATGGGCTGCGGCGGCACCAAGTCAGACTCCGACGCTTTGTGCGGGTTACTGGCAGGATACATTACCCATCCAAATGTAGCAGGAGCCACAGTATTAAGCTTAGGTTGCCAGCACGCGCAGGCCGCTATCCTGGAAACAGAAATAAAGAAACGCGACCCCAATTTTAAAAAACCGTTAATAGTTCTCGAACAACAAAAAATAGGCAAGGAAAGCACTTTGATGCAAGAGGCATTAAAGCAAACCTTTGCAGGATTAATTGAAGCTAACAAACAGGAAAGAAAACCTGCCCCAATATCAAAAATATGTATTGGCTTAGAGTGCGGCGGGTCTGATGGTTTCTCGGGTATATCAGCTAACCCTGCATTGGGTTACGTATCTGATGTGCTGGTTAGTTTGGGCGGCAGTGTTATACTGGCCGAGTTCCCTGAGCTATGCGGCGTTGAGCAGGAGCTAAGCGACCGTTGTGTTGACGTAGATACCGCGCAAAAATTTATGCACCTGATGCGCACCTATAACGCTAAGGCCGAAGCGGATGGTTCAGGCTTTTACGCCAACCCATCACCCGGAAATGTTAAAGACGGTTTAATTACCGATGCCATTAAATCTGCAGGCGCGGCAAAAAAAGGTGGTAACTCGCCCGTTGCAGCGGTGTTGGATTATCCGGAAAAAGTAACCAAACCCGGCCTTAATTTATTATGCACACCGGGCAGCGATGTGGAAAGTACTACTGCCGAAGTAGGCTCGGGTGCTAACGTAGTTTTGTTTACTACGGGTTTAGGCACGCCAACAGGCAATCCTATTACCCCGGTTATCAAACTATCAACCAATACCCGCATTTTCGACCGCATGCCCGATATTATCGATATTAACTGCGGAACCATAATAGAAGGAACAGAAACTATTGAACAAGCCGGCGAACGCATATTAGAGTATGTAATACTGGTAGCCAGCGGCGTTGTACAACCAAAATCTGTTCAATTAGGACAAGACGATTTTATCCCGTGGAAAAGAGGGGTTTCATTATAGAACAATAATAACGTTAGCCTGAGCCCGTAGAAGAATGCGGGCGGCGTTTACGCTCACCCTTCGACGGGCTCAGGCTGACACCTTACACAATTAATAAATAATAAATGTTTAATTTAAAAGGAAAATCCGCTATTATAACAGGCGGTGGAAGTGGAATAGGAAGAGCAATATCTTTACTGTTTGCAAAGCAGGAAGCAGTTGTGCATATCATCGAATTAAATGTTGATGCAGCACAAAATACGGTTGATGAAATAGTAAAAGCGGGTGGTTCGGCCTTTGCGCATAGTTGTGACGTAAGCAATCAGCAGCAAATGGTGGCCATCTATCAAAGTATTGGTGTAATAGATATCTTGGTAAATAATGCGGGCATTGCCCATATTGGCGTGGCCGATAACACCAGCGAAGAAGATTTCATCAAAATATTTAATGTAAATGTTAGGGGCGTATACAATTCGCTGTTCGCGGCTATCCCGTTAATGAAAGACAATGGCGGCGGTGTGATTTTAAATATGGCCTCGATAGCATCGTGGGTAGGTATTGTGAGCAGGTTTGCATATTCTATGAGTAAGGGCGCTGTTGCAGCAATGACCATGTCTGTAGCACGAGATTATATTGATAATAATATACGCTGTAACAGCTTGTCGCCGGCAAGGGTACATACCCCTTTTGTTGATGGTTTCATCGCCAAAAACTATCCCGGGCAGGAAATAGAGATGTTTGAAAAACTATCCAAAAGTCAGCCAATTGGCCGCATGGGTAAACCTGAAGAAGTGGCATCACTGGCATTATACCTATGCTCGGACGAAGCAGGGTTTGTAACGGGTTGTGATTATCCGTTGGATGGCGGATTTATGAATTTGAATAATTAAACCGTTGATTATCACCTAAAGTTATGGTAAAAAAAACAATCCTGTCCTTACTGTTATTGTTTGCTGTTACGGCCTATGGGCAAACAACTTACAAACCGTCGGAAAGTAATTTGGCCTACCGGGAAAACTTCCAGGATATGAAATTTGGGCTGTTTGTTCATTGGGGAATATACAGCGAGCTGGGCGACGGCGAATGGGTAATGAACAATAAAAAAATACCCTACGCTAACTATAAGCGCCTTGCTGATTTTTTTAATCCCCAGGCTTTCGATGCTAAGGAATGGGTGCAGTTTGCCAAGCGGGCAGGCATGAAATATATTACCATCACTTCCCGCCACCACGACGGGTTCAGCATGTTCGGTACCAAAGCATCGGCTTATAATATTGTTGACGCTACGCCTTATCATAAAGATCCGTTAATGGAGCTGGCAAAAGAGTGCCAGAAGGAAGGCATCAAACTGCATATATACTATTCATTGTTAGATTGGGGCCGTGCAGATTATGCCTTCGGCAGCCCTATTGTAAATGGCAAACCAACAAAAGGCGATTGGGACAGCTATATCAAATTTATGAAGGATCAGTTAACAGAACTGATTACTAATTACCCGGGCGTGCAGGCCATTTGGTTTGACGGGCAGTGGGAGCGGCGTACTGTCGACTGGCGCTTTAATGAGATCTACGGACTGATCCATAAGCTTAACCCGGCTATAATAGTAGGCAACAACCATCACCTGGCACCTATTGACGGCGAAGATTTCCAGATGTTTGAAAAAGACCTGCCGGGCGGTAACACTACCGGTTTTAGCGGTGAGTCGAAAATAGGCCAACTGCCTTTAGAAACCTGCGAAACCATAAACAATAGCTGGGGCTTTAATATTAACGACCGTAATTATAAATCGACCAGGCAAATAATACACTACATTATAAACGCAGCAGGACACAATGCCAACTTTTTGTTAAACGTTGGTCCGATGCCAAATGGCAAAATTCAGCCCGAATTTGCTGATACCCTTGCCCTGGTTGGCAACTGGATGCAAAAAAATGGTAATACTATTTATGGCACAAGGGGCAATGTTATTGATGCGCAGCCATGGGGAGTGATCACCGCAAAAAACAAAACACTTTTTGCACACATAATTAAAGCGCCGCAACTGCCGTACATTTTTTTGCCACAGTTTAAAGCAAAAATAACTAAGGCTTCGCTGATGGCTAATGGTGCTGCCGTTAAATTTAAACAAGTACCAGAGGGTGTTTTTATATACACAGACAACATAACTATCGATCCAACAGATACCATTATTGAACTAACAACTATTTAAATTTTATGAAACTTATACGATTCGGTAACCCCGGCAAAGAAAAAACAGGTGTACTACTTAACAATATCAAATACGATACATCAGCCTTTGGCGAAGATTATAACGAGCAATTTTTTGAAACTGACGGGTTGGCAAGGCTTAAAAAGTTCCTGGTTGATAACGAAGGAAAACTACCGCAGGTTGGTGCTAACGAACGTTTAGGCAGCCCTGTTGCAAGACCATCAAAAATTCTTTGCATCGGGTTAAATTATGCTGATCATGCCAAAGAAACGGGTGTTGCAACACCTACAGAGCCGGTACTGTTCTTGAAATCAACCACCGCGCTGGGTGGGCCGTTTGATGATGTGGTTATCCCTAAAGATTCTGTTAAAACAGATTGGGAAGTGGAGCTGGCCATAGTTATTGGCAAAAAAGCAAGCTATGTAGATGAAGCAGATGCTTTGAGTTACGTGGCCGGTTATATGCTGCATAATGATGTAACAGAACGCGGCTTCCAGTTTGAGCGCGGCGGTACCTGGGACAAAGGCAAGGGCTGTGATACCTTCGCGCCGATGGGCCCGTTCATGGCAACCGCCGATGAAATTAAAGATATAGACAATATGCGCCTCTGGCTAAAGGTAAACGGTAAAACCATGCAGGATGGCAATACCTCTAATTTTATATTTAACGTACCGGTTGTTATTGCTTATGTAAGCAAATTCATGACTTTATTACCGGGCGATATTATCTCAACAGGTACACCCGCGGGCGTTGGGTTGGGCTTTAACCCGCCGATATATTTAAAAGCCGGTGATGTAATGGAACTGGGTATTGATGGGCTTGGCGAATCAAAACAAGTGCTAAAAGCTTATGCCAAGAATTGATTCACATCAACATTTTTGGCAGTATGACCCGGTGCAGCATGCCTGGATCAATGATGATATGGAAATTATCCAACAGGATTTTTTACCCGTTCATTTGGAGCCTATCTTACAGGAATACGGCATTAGTGGCTGCGTTACCGTACAGGTAGACCAAACAGAAGAGGAAAATGCAATACTGTTGGGTCATGCCGCCAAGCATGATTTTATAAAAGGTGTGGTGGGCTGGATAGACCTGAAAGCAGAGAATATTGAGGATCGTTTAGCCTATTACAAACAATTTGAAAAGTTAAAAGGCTTTCGCCATATTTTGCAGGGCGAAGCAGATAGAGCGTTTATGCTGAATGCTGATTTTAAAAGTGGTATATACAAATTAAAACAATTTGGCTATACCTATGATATTTTGATCTATACCGATCAGATAGCTTATGCCAATGAGTTTGCGGCGGCGTTCCCTGACCAGCCTTTTGTTATCGATCATATCGCGAAGCCAAAGATAAAAGAGAAAGATATAGATGGATGGGCAAAGGATATGCGGGCGATAGCCAAAAATGAAAATGTGTATTGCAAGGTATCAGGCATGGTAACAGAGGCCGATTGGAAAAACTGGAAGATAGCGGATTTTACACCTTATTTGGATGTAGTGTTTGAGGCTTTCGGCACGGATAGGGTAATGTACGGTTCCGACTGGCCGGTTTGCCGTGTAGCGGCAACTTATGGTGAAATGATGGGCATTTGCGAAAGTTATGTCGGTAAACTTTCTGAGGCAGAACAGGATAAGTTTTGGGGTGAGAATGCGATTAAGTTTTATGATTTATAACTAATACTCCATTGTCATTTCGACGAGGAACGAGGAGAAATCTTATACAAGCGTTACGCTGCCGTGTATGGCGGATAAGATGTTCGCCATACGATCTAAATGACAATCAAATAAAGAGAAGAAACAACCAATTAAAAATTATTAAAAAATGGATCTGCAGTTAAAAAACAAAGTGGTTATTGTAACCGGCGGTGCAAAAGGTATAGGTGAGGGCATAGTTAGATTACTGGCAAGCGAGGGCGCTATACCTGTAATTATTGGCCGTAAAGCCGAGGACAATTTAAAGGTTGCCGATGATTTGAAAGCACAGGGCTTTGAGGTTTTCCAGGTGGCTGCCGAGTTGACCGAACCCGCCGAATGCGAGAAAGCCGTAAACGCTGTAATAGCCAAATATGGCCGCATAGAGGGTTTGATAAACAATGCCGGTGTTAATGACAGTGTAGGTTTAGAGAAAGGCAATTACGAGGATTTTATGCGCAGCCTGCACCGTAACGTGGTGCATTATTACCTGATGGCAAAATTCGCGTTGCCTGAGTTAAAAAAATCAAAAGGAAATATTGTAAATATAGGCTCGAAAGTGGCAGAGACCGGGCAGGGCAATACATCTGCCTATGCTGCCGCTAATGGTGGCCGTAACGCTTTAACGCGCGAATGGGCGGTTGAATTATTACCTTACGGGATAAGAGTTAACGCGGTTATTGTGGCCGAATGCTGGACACCGCTGTATGATTACTTTATCCATACACTGCCAAATCCCGAAGAAAAATTAAAAGAAATTGTAAAAAATATCCCGTTAGGGCACCGCATGACTACTACTGATGAAATTGCCAATATGGTGGTATTCCTGTTGTCGGAAGTTTCGAGCCATACAACCGGGCAATTGATACACGTGGACGGCGGCTATACACATTTAGACAGGGTTATTGAATAAAATAAAATGCGGGTAGGATTATTTATACCATGTTATGTAGACCAGTTTTATCCCGGCGTGGCTATAGCTACGCTGCAATTGCTGGAAAAGTTGGGGGTAGATGTGGTATATCCGCAAAATCAAACCTGCTGCGGGCAACCCATGGCAAACTCCGGTTTCCAGGATCTTTCCAAAGGATGCAGCGACCTATTCCTTAAAAATTTTAACGAGTTTGATTATATCGTATCCCCATCGGGCAGTTGCGTATTGTATCTGCGGGAACATTTAAGCGAAACCGATCATCACAGCCCGGATTATTTGGGCAATAAGGTCTATGAGCTAACTTCATTTTTAACCGATGTGTTAAAGGTGGAGAATTTAACGGCCAGTTTTCCGCATAAAGTGGGTATGCACATCAGTTGTCACGGTCAGCGGGGTTTGCATTTAAGCTCGATGAGCGAGTTGGTAGCGCCCGGTTTTTCTAAACCCGGTAGCCTGTTAAATATGGTGAAGGATATTGAAATGATAGAACTGAACCGGGTAGACGAATGCTGCGGTTTTGGCGGTACGTTTTGTGTGACCGAAGAAGCGGTATCTGTAAAGATGGGAAAAGACAGGATCGCGGATCATTTACTGCATGGTGCCGAATATATTACCGGCGCGGATATGTCATGCCTTATGCATTTAGAAGGGATATTAAAGCGCCAGGGAAGTAAGGTAAAAGTGATACATATAGCCGAAATTTTAAACGCAGGGTAGATGGAAGTAACAACTAAGGACCACGCCGAACTTGCCGAAAATTTTAACCGCGATGAAGACCGCGTAGACTGGCACGACGAAACACTTTGGTGGGTGCGCCAAAAGCGCGATAAGATGGTGCACCAGTTGCCAGAGTGGGAAGAACTGCGCGAAGCGGCATCGGCCATAAAAAATAATGTGCTGGGTAACCTGCATAACTACCTGCAACAATTTGAAGCCAACGCGCGGGCCAACGGTATAACCGTTCATTGGGCGGCTGATGCTGAGGAGCATAACCAGATCATACACCGCTTGCTTAATGAGCATAAGGTTACCCGCATGGTTAAAAGCAAATCTATGCTTACCGAAGAGTGCGGGTTGAACGAATACCTGCACGAGCAAGGCATAGAAGTAATAGATTCTGATTTGGGTGAACGTATTGTACAATTAGCCAAAGAACCGCCGAGCCATATTGTATTGCCCTGCATCCACAAAAAGAAAGAAGAAATTGGCGAGCTGTTTCATCAATATTTAGGTACTCCACTGGATGTAAGCGACCCGCAGGTATTAACAGAAGCGGCCCGTGGTCATCTGCGTGAAATATTCATAACCCGCAAAGCGGCCCTAACCGGCGTAAACTTCGCGATAGCCGAAACCGGCGAATTTGTGGTTTGTACCAACGAAGGTAATGCCGACATGGGCGCGCATTTAGCCGATATCCACATAGCCAGCATGGGTATTGAAAAACTGATACCCGAAAAGAAACATCTGGGCATATTTTTAAGGTTGTTAACCCGCAGTGCAACCGGGCAGCCTATCACCACTTACAGCAGTCATTTTAAAACCCCGCGCAAGGGGCAGCAAATGCATATAGTATTGGTGGATAATGGGCGCACGGTACAGTTGGGCCGCGAAGATTTCAGAAACTCATTAAAATGTATCCGTTGCGGGGCGTGTATGAACACCTGCCCGGTATATCGCAGAAGCGGCGGACATAGTTACCATAACGCTGTTGCCGGGCCAATAGGCTCCATCCTCGCGCCAAACCTGGATATGGAAAAATATAAGGACCTGCCATTTGCCTCAACCCTTTGCGGATCGTGCACCAACGTATGCCCGGTAAAAATTGATATTCATGACCAATTATACAAATGGCGGCAGGTATTGGTTAAAAAGGGTTTAGTGCCAACCGGTAAAACGATAGGCATGAAAGTTATGGGCGCTACGCTATCATCGCCAACCATATATCGCCTGGCGGGCAAAATAGGACGATGGACATTAAAGCATGCGCCATTCGCGGTAAATAATAACTTTAATCCGTGGTACAAACAACGTGATATGCCCGAGCCGCCCGAACAATCATTCAGCGAATGGTATAAAGAAAATAGAATCAAGAAGTAAGAGTAAAGAATCAAGAAGTAAGAGTCAAGAATCAAGAGTGAGTAGCAGAGATAAAATATTAGCGGCAGTTGCCAATAATCAGCCAGCCAAAATTGAACTGCCTGACTTGAGCGCGTTTAAAACCGGAAAGGCGGGTTCTGTGGAGCAGTTTGCACAAGTATTAACAAACATTGGCGGCAAGGCTATACACGTAAATAGCTGGGAGGAGATAGCGGCATTTATTACTGAAAATTATAGCACGACAAGAGTGGTAACGCCAATTGCAGAATTAACCGGTTTTAAAGGCATCCCGGCAAACTCCGATCCGCATGAACTGTATAATGTGGAACTGGCAGTTATTAAAGCCCATTTCGGCGTAGCCGAAAACGGCGCGGTCTGGATAACCGAAGATAATATGGGTTTGCGGGTATTGCCATTTATAACCCAGCATTTAGCAGTTGTAATTGATGGCGGCGAAATAGTACCAACCATGGCCGAAGCGTATGATAAAATAAGCCGGTTATCGTCTTATGGTTTTGCATCGTTTATTGCCGGGCCATCAAAAACGGCGGATATTGAACAGTCGTTGGTTATAGGTGCGCATGGGCCGCGGAGTATGACGGTGTTTATAATGCCTGGTAGGTTTTAATTGCAGGGAAAGTTAGTTAGCAAGTGGTACTTCTATCTCTTCAGAACGCCATGCAGCATAAGATAATGCTTCGATAATATCTTCAGATTGAAGATAAGGGTACATCTTTAATATATCTTGTGTAGTGAGGCCGGAAGCTAATAAGCCAATAACTGTACCCACAGTCATTCTTAAACCTCTAATACAAGGTTTACCGCCCATTACATCCGGGTTAAGTGTAATCCGTTCTGAATTTTTCATAATATCACGTTCTTTAACTATATCAAAAATGGGTATTAATTTTAATCTATTAGAAGCTGTATGTGCTTTTTCTGTTGAGCCGGGATGGAAATAACAGGGTGTACTTAACTGTAACCCGCACCCTTGATGTATTGACAGTCAATAGAGGTGAAGGGGCCTGTATTCAAATTATTACACAGGCAATTTTATAAAATATCACCTAATATTGAATTTATTGTAACTTTATTCACCAAACCAAATTAAACCAAACAACTAAAATATTTATAATGGAGAAGAGACGCGATTTCATCAGAAAGGTGGCTATTACTACCGGCGGCATTGCTTTAGGCAGCAAAGCTTTCAGTTTTACAGCATCAAGTTATAAAAGAATTATTGGCGCTAACGACCGTATCCACGTAGCCATCATTGGGCTTAATGGCAGGGGCGGCAGCATGTCGGGCACGTTTGCTCATCAGCAAAATTTGATGATAAACACCGTTTGCGATGTGGATTCAAGAACGATACCTAAAGTGCAAAAGTCTGTATCGGCAATAACCGGGCAAGCTGCGCCAAAAGGCGAAGGCGATGTACGTAAAGTGATGCAGGATAAAGATATTGACGCGGTTTACATTGCCACACCAGATCATTGGCACGCGCCAATGGCTATAATGGGTTGCCAGGCAGGTAAACACGTATATGTAGAAAAACCATTAAGCCATAATCCGCACGAAGGCGAAATGGCTATTGCTGCCGCACGTAAATACAACCGTATAGTACAAATGGGGGCACAGCGCCGCTCATCGCCACAGGCTATACAGTGTGTGGAAGAATTGCATGGCGGTGTTATAGGCCGGGTATATTTTGCAAAAGCATGGTATACCAATAACCGTAAAGAAACCTTTTTAAAACCTGCCGCCGTACCCGACTGGTTAAATTACGACCTATGGCAGGGCCCTGCACCGCGCAAGCCTTATCAGGACGGGTTGATCCATTACAACTGGCATTGGTTTTGGGATTACGGTACAGGCGAAGCATTAAACAATGGTACGCACGAGGTTGATTTTGCCCGCTGGGGCCTGAATGTTGATTTACCAACAAGGGTAAGCTCGGTAGGTGGCCGTTACCAGTTTAAGGACGACTGGCAAACACCCGATACGCAAATAGTAACGATGGATTACCCGGATCGCGTAACGCTGATGTGGGAGAACAGGAGCTCGAACGGCAGGAAAATAGAAGGTGCGGACCGCGGTGTAATATTTTATGGCGATAAGGGTAGTTTGGATAGTGACGGAGAAGACTATACCATTTATGACCTAAGCGGAAAAATGATAAAACAGGTAAAAAAACAAGGCCCGGCAGAAGACGCTTCTATACAAGGAAGAAACACCGCCAGCCCAAGTTTGGGTATGGACAGCCAGCACGTAGCCAACTTCCTGGATTCTATCCGTAATAACAAAAAACCAAACTGTGATGTAGAGCTGGGATATAAGAGTGTGGTAGCCATGCAATTAGGTAACATTTCATGGCGTGTTGGGCGCGATTTGCACCTGGACCCTAAGAACGCGCATATACTGAACGACCCGGAAGCGCAGAAATTATGGGGCCGTACTTATGAACCGGGATGGGCGCCTAAAGTTTAAATTCTTGCTATATATACAAATGAAGAAAAATTTATTACTGATACTGTTCCTGGCTATTTCGTTAGCGTTTATTAATGAAGCAAAGGCGGCCAAAGTTGATACGGTAGAAACCTACAGCGATGCCATGCACAAAAAAATAAAGGCAGTGGTATATACACCCGAGGGCTATGAGCAAGGCAAAGAATATCCTGTAGTTTATTTATTGCATGGTGCAGGGGGTAAGTATTCCGACTGGGCAAAAAGCGCTGCTAAATTAGCGGTAAGCAGTGATTTGTATCATGAAATTATAGTTTGCGTTGATGGCAGTGTAAATAGCTGGTATATTGACAGCCCTGTTGATCCGACCTATAAATATGAAACATATGTAGCTAAAGAGCTGATAGCATATATCGACAAAAATTATAAAACCATAAAAAGCCGTACAGGCAGGGCCATTACCGGCTTAAGCATGGGTGGGCATGGCGCGCTGTATTTGTCTATTAAGCACCAGGATGTTTTTGGCGCAGTAGGCAGCATGAGTGGCGGTGTTGATATACGTCCGTTCCCTAAAAATTGGGATTTGGCTAAAAGATTGGGAAGCTATGCCGAATACCCGGAAAACTGGGAGAAAAATACGGTTACTAATATGCTATATTTACTAACCCCAAATTCGTTAAGTATAATTTTTGATTGCGGAACCGAGGATTTCTTTTATAAAGTGAACCTTGAGCTGCATGAAAAATTGCTGGAAAGAAACATCCCGCACGATTATATTGCACGCCCCGGCGGGCATACATGGCCGTACTGGGTAAATTCCCTCAATTACCAATTGTTATTTTTTAACGGATATTTTAAAAAGAATAATCCGCAATTAAATTAAGGTGTTTTGGTGATTGAAAATTAAGCGGCGAGCGCAGGTTTATAGGAGCAGTGTACCAGTGTGTGTCAGGTGCAATGTCATTAAGTTTAAGGGAAATTATTTAAAAAAATGCGCCGTAGGTGCAAAACGTCGGTAGAAAAACGTCATATAAATCATTTGGCGTGCCGTCAGGTACGCAACAATCGGCGAAGTTCCGTACCTGACGGCACGGCATTTCTTTGGTTATTCTGCTACCGACCTTGAACCCCGATGGGGTTTCTCTTAACTTAATGACATTGGGATCAGAGATCAGGTAGGGCAGGTGCATCAACGTGCATGGTACAGTACTGTTATACTTCACAGTTGCCTGATTATTGAGTACTACTACTCTTAATAGAGCAGTTTTTTTCGACAGACCTAATCACTAAACACGTTAAATTAAGCTTTATATTTGCATAAAAAATATTACTAAAATTTATGTCGTACCAACCTTCAGAAAAACGTTACCAATCCATGCCCTATAAGCGCAGTGGCAAAAGCGGTTTAAAGCTGCCTGCTGTATCATTGGGCCTATGGCACAACTTTGGGTATTATGACCAGTTTGAAAACTGCCGCAACATTATAAAAACGGCTTTTGATAACGGCGTTACCCATATAGATCTTGCTAATAACTATGGCCCTCCTCCGGGTTCGGCCGAGGAGAATTTTGGCAGGATACTGCATTCTGATTTCAGGGACCATCGTGATGAGCTGATCATTTCTTCAAAAGCCGGTTATACCATGTGGGATGGCCCCTATGGCGATTGGGGTACCAAAAAATATTTGGTATCCAGCCTTGACCAAAGCCTGAAAAGAATGAAGCTGGATTATGTTGATATATTTTATCATCACCGCCCGGATCCGGAAACACCGCTGGAAGAAACCATGGCGGCGCTGGATCTTATTGTTCGCCAGGGAAAGGCTTTGTATGTGGGTATATCAAACTACCAGGCACCCGAAGCTAAAAAAGCAATCCAAATGTTAAAGCAAATGGGTACGCCTGTTATTATCCATCAGCCTAAATATTCTATGTTTGAAAGATGGGTAGAAGGTGGTTTGCTTGATGTGCTGGAAGAAGAAGGAATAGGCTGTATCCCATTTTCTCCATTAGCCCAGGGCTTGTTAACCGATAAATACCTGCATGGCATACCTGCAGATTCACGGGTAGTAAAGATTGGCGATTCGCTTACCGAAAGCAACATCACCCCCGAAACTATAGAAAAAATTAAAAAACTAAATGACCTTGCTAAACAACGTGGCCAAAAGCTGGCACATATGGCCTTGTCATGGATATTAAAGGATGACCGCATAACCTCGGTATTGGTTGGCGCCAGCAAGCCAGAGCAATTGCTTGACTCGTTGAATTGTTTATCAAATACCAAGTTCACGCAGGAAGAATTGAATATTATTGATGGTATTTTAAAATAGACTCTTATTTCAAAAGCTACTTAAAGCTCAATCATTTTTTAATGGTTGGGCTTTTTTATTGACTGATATTTCCTACTATAGAAACAGGTTAGTACTTTAGCATCAACCAATTATTATACTTATCATGAAATCACTTACCGGTAGGGCTTTATTAGCCGCTATAATTTTATTTTCTTTCTTTTTTTCACATGCAGCCAAATCTCAGCAGGTGCCTTTTACCGGCGAAAAATCAACCTGGCATGAAGGGTTTGACAGGTATGATTTTATTATGGATGAAGAAACGCTGGCTATTACTCCTTATAAAGCTCCCGAAAGCGAAAAATTTGGTGTAAAAGATCCGGAGAAGGGCCAAAGGCGCTGTATTATCGTTGTACCTAAAAAGGCGGCAGCCGGTAATCCGTGGTCATGGCAGGGATGTTACTGGGACCATCAGCCGCAGGCCGAAATAGAATTGTTAAAACGTGGTTTTTGTATTGCTTATATTTCGTCAAATGCTACATTAAAACCCGGCAGACAGTGGGATGCCTGGTACAAATTTTTAACAGAGCAGCATGGCCTGTCTGCAAAGCCATGTTTTATAGGCATGAGCAGGGGGGGCGAGTATTCTTATATGTGGGCAACTACACATCCCGATAAAGTTTCATGTTTATATACGGATAACCCCGGCGGTAATCGTGATAACCTGCTTAAATTGGGCGAACTGGCAAAATATGACGTACCTATTCTGCACGTTTGCGGTAGTATTGACCCGATATTGAATAAATACTCAAACGCCATAGAAAACATATACCAACAGTTTGGGGGCAGAATATCTGTAATGATAAAAGAAGGATTTGGCCATCATCCGCATAGTTTACATGATGCCAAACCAATTGCTGATTTTATAGAGCAAAGCGTTTACGAGGAGAAAACACCTGTACCGGCATTCGCCAATAACTCAACCAATAAAACAGCTTATTATAGTTCTGCCAATATTTATAAATATGTTCCGGTTGAGGGGACGTTTATCACTTTTCGCGGCCCGTTATTTACGGGTTGTTATAACAAGTACGAAGTTAACCTGCAAGGCGTAGAAGCATTCACCACCATTATCCAACCCGTTAAACCCGCACCGGGTAACCCGTGGGTATTCCGGTCAGACTTTGTAAGGCGCGACGCGACGGTTGACCAGGCTTTGCTTGCTAAAGGTTACTACATAGTTACCGGGGCCGTAGGCTATAATTCTGATGGGCCCCAACTGGTTCAGTGGAATTTGATCTATAAGCATCTTACAGATTACGGATTTTCTAAAAAACCTGTAATGGAAGGTACAGGCGCAGCTGCGGGCGAGGCCATTGCATGGGCCATTGAAAACCCGGATAAGGTCTCGGCTATATATGCTGAAAATCCAATACTTAAAACTAAAGTGATGAGTAAAACAGCACCACTTGATAACTTAAGCCCGCTGGCAAAAGCAAATATACCCATACTATTTATTTCAGGCAGTAATGACCCATCACTTAATGATGAAACCCGTATAGCAGAAAAACGATACAAGCAAATGGGCGGAAAAATTACCGTAATTGTTAAAGCGGATGAAGGTCATTATATCTTATTAAAAGATATAAAGCCTGTTGTAGATTTTATCTCTGCCGCGGTTAAGTAGCAATAAGTAAAAAAGCATCTCTGCTGAGTGTAGTGTTGGTGTCTCCCTATATCTCCGCGTTGCTTTGCGACTTCTTTGCGGTCTTTTGTGGTGAAAATTTATCATAGAGACAGCAAAGGAGGCGCAAAGTTAAAGCTCCATTTTATTTTCATCGGCCCGCTAAGATTATTAAGGTTAATAATGCAAACAAAACAATCGATTTGGTTACATAATCATATCAAATTAATAAAATAATTGTAAATTTCGTATTAAATAATTAATTTACATTTCTTTATATGAAGTAGGACAATACAGCGGAAAAACTTAAATGACTTTATTATTGTGGATGGTTTGAATGAAAAATTTTTATTAACTCAAATTTCTATCGGTGATGACGCTGCTTTCTCTGAAATTTATACAGCCTATCAGCCATTATTATACCGGTTTGTAAATAGATTTTTAAAATCTTCTGCAATTTCAGAAGAAATTTGCCAGGATGTGTTTATTAAACTATGGGAGAAAAGACAAAGCTTGTTATATATTGAGTCATTAAAATCTTACCTGTTCACACTGGCAAAAAATCAAGCCTTTAATTTATTGAAAAGATCTTCACTTGATAATAATATCAAGGCAGAAATTCTTTACTCCTACATACCCAACGAAAATACTATTGAGGATAAGTTGCATGCCGATGAGTATATGCAATATATAGAGAGGGTGCTTAATACCTTACCATTGCAAAGCCGTGAGGTGTTCCGTTTATGCAGGCAGCTCGGTAAAACTTATGATGAAGCTGCTAATGATTTGGGTATTTCCAGAAATGGAGTTAAAAAACACATGGTTAGATCCATGAAAGTCTTAAAATATAATGTCCAAAGAGATTTTGGAATACCATTAAGCGTTATTTTGGCAATAGTATTCGGTAGCTAAGCTGTGTTTTTAAATAATGTCCGTTTTTCATCGAAAAATTAAATATTTTTTGATGTTTTTTAACCAAACACCTAAAAATAACGTATCATTAATCAATTATTCATCCATTTTTTAAATTATTTTTATTTTTTTATTGCTTTGGGGTACCCTAAGTGGGGTTTTAATTGTCTGGTTGTAAGTAAGGTTGTTATAAATGGAAGAAAATCTACTCTTAAATCAGTTAGTTGAACGTTATATTGACAATCAAGCGTCAGAAAAAGAGCTTGAGGTGTTTTTCTTCCTGTTAGAACAGGGAAAGCTGGATGATATGCTTATGCAATACATGGATAAGGATCAGCAAATATATATAACAGAAAATATATCCTTAGCATCTCAAAAACCAGCAAAAGTTAAATTTATCAATAACCCCCGCGTTATAGCAGCGGCAGCAGTTGTATTTGTTTTTTTGTTGGCCGGATTTTTTTTATACAAAAGCAAGGTACTTAACCAGGATACTACTATAAAATATGAACAGGTATCAACACATAATGGCGAAATAAAGTCGATAGAACTTAGTGATGGTTCAATAGTATTTTTAAATAGTAACAGTACACTTAAATACACTGATGATTTTAACGGTGATAAACGTGTGGTTGAACTTTTAGAAGGCGAGGCCTATTTTGATATTAAGCATGATGCGGCCAAACCATTTGTGGTTAAAACAGGCAATATCCTTACCAATGTTTTGGGTACTTCTTTTAATATACGCTCAATTAAATATATTAATGAAGTAAAAATTACGGTAACTAAAGGCAAGGTTAGCGTGCAAAGCAATTACGCAGAACCAGCGCGTACCAGCCAGGTTATTTTAATACCCGATGAGCAAGCTGATATAAACAGGAATACCGGGAACATTATAAAAAACAAAGTAAAATCTGCTGATATCTTGAACTGGAGAGAAGGGGGACTATATTTTGATAATGAAAATTTCAGGGATGTTTCTGCCATACTCGAAACCAAATTTGGCTATACCATTAAGTTTGCTAATGATGATATACCTAATTACAGGTTTACTGCCGGCTTTAAATCAACAGAAAATATTATGGATATACTTAACGCGTTGTGTCTGGCAAATAATCTTAAATATAAAATAACCAACGAGACTGTATTATTAAAAAATCGCTAATAACAAATAAATTAAAGCCTATGATCAAAAAACAAACTAACCCCATTTAACAAAAAAACCGGCAGGTATTTACCCTATCCGGCTTTAATCTTTTGACAAGATCAGCATCGTAACGCCAATCACTAACTGATCAGGTCATGCTTTATGTTTCTAATTAATGTATTTATTAACCTAAAAACACAAATCAAAGGTATGGAAAAAAATACCATTGCAATAAAACTTTCATTATTCAGAATTATGAAATATACGTTTTACATTTTCATAGTTACATCAATATTCTCACAGCTGCTAATGGCTAAAAGCTCTGATGGGCAAACCATTCGAGATGTGCGTATAGATTTGGATGTTAAAAACAAAACTTTAAAAGAGGTACTGGCAGCAATACAGCAAAAAAGTGGCTTTCAGTTTGTTTATAATGAACAGTTGGTTTCGCCTTATTATGTAAGCTATACAGGCAAAAATAAAACAGTTGAAATTATTCTCAATAATGTATTAAACAAAACCTTATTGGCTTATAAAGAGCAGCAGAGCAAGCTTATTATTGTAGAGAAACCTATTGAAACGCCTCCTGTTTCAGTACAATCGGCTATTGAAAAAACAATTACAGGTACAGTTACTGATAACAATGGAGAAACGTTGCCGGGTGTAACCATAAAAATTAAAGGCACAACCAAAGGCACACAAACAGATATAGATGGAAAGTATAATATTAAGGTGCCTGACAATACCGCAACATTAGTATTTTCTTTTATAGGATATGAAACCCAGGAGGCATTAGTTGGGAACCAAATGGTTATTAATATAAAGCTAACTGCCGAGGCCCACGGCTTAAATGAAGTTGTGGTAATAGGTTATGGCACCAAAGCTGTTCGTGAAAATACGGGCTCTATTGGTAAAATAACGGGCGATAAAGTTAGTAACGAACCTCTGCCCAGCTTTAATGAAGGATTGGCAGGTAAAACCGCCGGTTTACAAGTAAGTATGAACGGCGGTGCCCTGGCCGATCCGACCAGCATACGCATACGGGGTGTAAATTCTATTTCAAGCTCGTCACAGCCATTGATTGTGATAGATGGTATTCCTCAGATCAACGAAGGTAACTTAAACCGTATCCGTTCGGGAGGCGGAACGCGTTTTGATCCGTTAGCATTACTTAATTCAAACGATATTGAATCTATCGAGGTGTTGAAAGATGCCGGCGCCGCGGTAATTTATGGTTCAAGGGCATCAAACGGAGTAATATTGGTGACAACCAAAAAAGGTAAAAGTGGTACAGCGAAAGTATCTCTCGACTCTAAATTTGGCTGGAGCGAGGCCTCCAAAAAACCACCGGTATTAAACGGTCCCGATTACATCACTATACAAAATGAGAAAGCGCTTAACAGATATGGAGCAGCTTCACCCAACGCTGTTATTGCAAAAAATAATGATATAAATGCTGATGGAGTGCCTGATGATGTGAACTGGATGGATCTGTTATATAAACAGGGAAAAACCTATGATAACAGTATTTCCTTTTCGGGTGGATCTGAAAAAGCAACATTATTTGGCTCTGCCAGGTATATTACCCAGGAAGGTATCGTTATTCCTAACAAATTAACAACCGGCCAGGCCAGGCTTAATATTGATGTTACTCCGCAAAAATGGTTCAAGGGAGGTATCAGTTTATCTTTTGGCCGCACACTTAATACTGGAGTATTAACAGATGGGTATGTACAGGGTGTAAACATTTCAGGATGGCAGGCACCATCTAATGTGTCGCCTTATAATCCAAGCGGCCCTTATGGTTTTAATTTAACAACAGGCGCAACCGGTGGGTATCTTGGCATAGGTAATAATACGGGCCAAATTGGCGGTAGCAGCATTACCGCTAATAACTGGTATAACCTGATAGCTATGTCGGCACTTACCCGTAATGAAAATACGGCAAATGATACTAGGATTAATATTTACGGAGAGCTAAAGCTGTTAAAAGGATTAAGTTTTACTTCGAAGTTTGGTATTGAGTACCTGGGTAACTTTGAAAATCAATACACTAACCCGGCTATTGGATTTTGGGGCGTACCTTACAATGGCTTGTTACTGTACTATACTACTAATTGGTCTGAGTGGGTTTGGCAAAACTACTTCAATTACTCTAAACTTTTGGGTGCCAAACATAAGGTTACAGCAGTAGCCGGTGCAGAGTATCAGCATAACCAGTATCAGGCTTATTCAACCGGGGCGGCCAACTTAGCCGATCCATTTTTTAATCAAATTGTCAGTGGTTCATTCACCAATATTCCTGTTGGGCAAACAGCCACCTATGATCAAACTAACGGCGATGTATACAGTGCAGGGTTAATATCCTACTTCTCTCGTGTTGGTTATGCTTATGATGAAAAATATTTGCTCGAGGCATCTTTTAGAGCTGATGCCTATTCTGCATTTGGTGCTGCCCATCAATGGGGTTATTTCCCAAGCATATCTTTAGGTTGGGAGGCTACAAAAGAGAAATTTTTGGCCAACAGTAAAGTACTTAGTTATTTAAAACTAAGGGGTAGTTATGGCCAGGTAGGTAACTCACGCTTAAGCAGCGTGTACGCGGCCCAAACCTTATATAGCGGCGCGGCCTATGGTACTTTAAACGGGTTCAATATTTCGCAGGTGGGTAACCCTGATCTGCGTTGGGAAACATCCAAAAAAACAAATGTTGGCTTTGATGCAACTCTTTTTCAAAAATTCAATATTACAGCTGATTATTTTAATACCGCTGTTGACAACCTGATATTAAGCGCGCCGGTTATTGCAACTACCGGTGTACCGGGTACTTCTATATCTACCAATATTGGTAATATGCGTAACAGGGGTATTGAGTTTAGCCTTAATACAATGATTATTAATAGAAAAGACTTTAACTGGTCAACATCTTTTAATTACACACACATCTGGAATAAAGTATTATCATTGGTAAGCACTAACAATAATGCAGACATTACCAGTGGTAACAACGTAGCCAGTATAGGCAGGCCGTTAAGTACTTATAAATTGATTAATTGGGCGGGTGTTGATCCTAAAACCGGTAATCCTACATGGTATGCTGCTAACGGTACTGTTAAAGAATATCATCTGGGCGCCAGCGGAAGCGGTTTATGGACAGATTTGAGTGGCAACCCTGTATCGCCAATTACTGTAGCCTCTGATGCGACTTATCTTAACAAAAACGGATTGCCCGGCTGGTATGGTGGCTGGGATAATACTTTTACCTATAAGAGTTTTGATTTGAATGTTAGTATTATTTATTCTGGCGGTAACTATATTTACAACTCATCGCTGGCATCAATGCTAAGCAATAATGTTCAAAACAATTTTAGCACTATACTTGATAGGTGGACCACACCGGGGCAGGTAACTAATGTGCCAAAACTTTACTTAGGCGATAATACCGCAAACATTGCATCAACCCGCTTTTTGGAGAAAGGTGATTTTGCAAGGGTAAGAACAATTGCCCTTGGTTATACACCCAAAAAACTTTTCCTGAATAAATTTGGTGTTAGCAGGCTAAGAATATATGCCCAAATATTTAATCCATTCCTTATCACTAAATACTCTGGCCTTGATCCGGATATTAATACAAGTGTAAGGGCTGGCAGCAATATAGCGGCGGGTACTGATGCCCTGGGAACACCACAGGCCAAAACTGTTACCTTAGGTATAAACGTGAATTTTTAATATTAAAAATTACAGATCATGCAACTTAAAAAATATTATATAGTATTAATGTTAGCTGGTGTAGTTATAACATCATGCAAAAAAAGTGATTTATTTGAACAACCGTTGGATGCGGTATCGGCAGCAACCGCTTTTAGCACGCCAGACCGAATAGATAAATCAGCTACCGGTATGTATGCTGCAATGCAAAACCCCAACTGGACATGTGGCCGGCACCTTATTTATTGCGATTTAATGGGACTTGACGCCAACCCTGCTCCATATTTTGCACAAGTAGGTTATTTTGATAAAATGAATGCTAATGATGGGATTGTTTCTGCAGCCTGGACAGCCGCTTATAACACCATTTATGTAACCAACCTGTTTGTAAAAAGCTTTGCTGCTGTACAAAGTATGGTTCCGGCCGCCAAGGCAAGCCAGTATTTTGGCGAAGCATCTTTTATAAGGGCATATAATTATTTTTATATGATCAATTTCTGGGGTAAATCCTACCTTGATCCGGCCGGTCCGACAAATAACCCCGGTGTACCATTAGTCCTTACTGCCACAGAAAATGCCTTTGATGCTTCTAACTTTATACCACGCTCAACTGTTAAGCAGGTATATGACCAGATTGAGAAAGACTTGCTGGATGCCGAACAAAAATTACCACTAAACTACCCCGGTGATAGTTATACTACCGTATCAAGGGCCACAAAAGGTGCCGCCAGGGCTATGCTGATGCGCTTATATCTATACGAAGGTCAATGGGCTAAAGCCATAACTTATGCTGATCTGGTAATTAATTCAGGCTTGTATAAATTGAACGCCACCCCTGAGGTTGCTTTCAGAAACTATACCACACAAGAATCTATCTTTTCTGTGGCTTTTAGCGGATCAAACAATCCGGGCAGAAATAACGCCCTTGCCGCCCACTATTATCCCGGTATCAGAAATGATATAACTGTTAGCCAAAGTTATTTGTCGCTAATGGATACTACAGTTGATTTAAGATATAAAAACTTAATTCTTAAAAGCAATAACCTGTTCTGGAGTAACAAATACGTTAGTTTTTCGGATTGGGCGCCGCTGATAAGGTACTCAGAGGTTTTGCTGGTTAA
This sequence comes from Mucilaginibacter sp., assembly GCF_028287845.1. Classification (GTDB taxonomy): domain Bacteria; phylum Bacteroidota; class Bacteroidia; order Sphingobacteriales; family Sphingobacteriaceae; genus Mucilaginibacter. Next base: position 15,863 of record NZ_JAQBOW010000118.1, on the reverse strand, counting down.
GGCAGAAGCCCTTGCCCGTTTAAGCTCTGCTGTAGTTGATCCTGCCGCTTTAGGATTATTGAACCAGGTACGTGCCCGTTCAAAAGCCAGCATAGTAGTGGCAGCAACACCTCAAAGCCTGATTGATGCGATTTTAAAAGAAAGAAGAATTGAACTAGCTTTTGAAGGTCAATCGTACTTTGATTTTCAAAGAAACCTGCTTGATTTACCTGCACATACTACTGTTACAGCTCAGCCTTATGGCACTAACTTCAGGGTGTGGCCTATACCACTTCGTGATATAAATATTATGCCAACTCTTGTGCAAAATCCGGGTTATTAATTAGTAATTATTATAGTTAGGTAACAAGTATTTACTTGTTACCTTTTTTACAAAAAAACAATAGATTTAAATTATGAAAAAAGCATTTGGATTATTAATTGCAATGGCTGCTTATACCTGCACGTTTGCGCAATCGCCGGTTATTATACAAAAAGATCCGCTTATAGAAAAAATGGTTAGCGAAGTATCTGCCGATTCATTACATGCCACCATTCTTAAACTGGTAAGTTTTGGCACGCGCAACACCTTAAGCACAACAACAGACCCTAAAAGAGGGATCGGCGCGGCCCGTAACTGGATATTAAGCAAGTTAAATACCTATGCTAAAACATCTGGCGGAAGGCTTACGGTTAAATTGGATACCAATAACTACCGGCCCGACGGTAAACGGATAGACGTACCTGTTATACTTACCAATGTGGTTGCCACTTTAAAAGGTACTGATCCTAATGATCATCGCGTGTTTATAATCAGCGGCCATATGGATAATATGCGTACCAGCGTGATGGATCGCGAAGGTGATGCACCAGGAGCCAATGATGATGGCAGCGGCTCGGCGGCAGTAATGGAATGTGTGCGCATCATGAGTAAGCAATCTTTTCCGGCAACCGTGATATTTGTTACCGTATGCGGCGAGGAGCAAGGTTTAATAGGTTCAAATTTTATGGCAGTAAATGCCAAAAAAAATGCATGGGAAATTGGAGCCGTACTGAATAACGATATAATGGGCAGCAATAACAGTAATGAAACCAACATTATCGAAAACACAAAAGTACGGGTATTTAGCGAAGGCTTGCCTGCCATTGGAATGGATGCTCAAAAAGCTGCAGCCATACGTGCTTCGGGTTTAGAAAATGACGGGCCTTCACGGCAGTTAGCACGTTATATTAAAGAAACAGGCGAGCGCTATGTTGATAACCTGGAAGTATTTATGGTTTATCGCCCTGATCGTTTTGGGCGTGGCGGCGATCATCTGTCTTATCAGCTGCAAGGATTTACCGCGGTACGTATTACAGAAATGAATGAGAATTTTCGTCATCAGCACCAAAATATACGCACAGAAAATGGACTTGAATATGGCGATTTACCAGAGTACATGGATTTTGAATACCTGCGTAAAAACACAGCTTTAAATTTATGCAACCTGGCCAATTTAGCCAAAGGGCCATCAGTACCGTTAGATGTAACTATATATACAGCAGGTTTAGGAGGAAACTCTACGTCTTTATTATGGAAGGCCCCGGCAACAGGTAAACCCAAGGGTTATTATGTGATGATGAGGGAAACTACCAGCCCGGTATGGCAAAAAAAATTCTTTACTACCGATAATACAATAAAACTACCATACTCTAAAGATAATTACTTTTTTGCTATACAATCTGTTAGTACAGATGGTAATGAAAGCTTACCGGTAGTACCTTCTGTTTTGCGCAGAACTAACTCCGCAGCAACTCCCGCGGTACCAGCTAAAGGACAATAGGTTTATGTTAAATGCCCCGGGCGTTCCGGGGCTAATACAATACAATACAATAGATCAACTATTGTAAATAATCTTTTTATTTGAAAATTCAACCTTTTCAGAATTAACCTGCTGCCACTTCTCAAAGGCAACAATTAAAAGGAGTAATACATTTCAATATTTTTTTATACTTTTAAAAATATAACTTAATAGTTATCAAGCCAAAGGCTGCAAAGCCTAACCAATTATAAATAAACTTTTAATCCATATTAAAACACAGGTTATCATGAAACGGATATTATTCATAATTCCATTTTTATTACTGTTTCATGCTGCGTTTTCAAATAAAAGTTACGATTCGCTTTTAACAAAGCTCAATTCCACCTTGGATAAAAAAGAATCGTATGATGATGAAAAGCTGAAAAGAATTGAAAAGCTGCAAAATAGTTTAGATGCAGCAAGCAGCGGAGATTTGAACTTAAAATATGCTATTTATTTAAAACTTTATAATGAATATAAAAGCTTTAATTATGCGCAGGCATTTAGCTATGCGCAAAAACTACAACAAACAGGTCGTTTATTAAATGACCCGGTAAAAATTGCCGTCAGCAGAATCAAGCTTGGATTCATCCTGCTTTCATCAGGCATGTTTAAGGAAACATTCGACTCGTTAAAAACCGTTAATGTTAATCTACTGGATAATGAAGCTAAAAAAGAATATTATTTTTTGACCGCCCGAACGTACTATGACCTGGCAGATTTTGATAAGGATAACTATTTTACCCCCATCTATAATAACAATGCAGGAAAATATATCGATTCGGCATCTGCCTTGTGTAACAGAAATTCTTTTGAATATATTTATTATAACGGATTAAAATATTTAAAAACCGGCAATACAAGTAAGGCTGTTGATGAATTAAAAATGCTTATTGGTCATTACCGTTTAACAGACCACGAGTTTGCAGTTGCCGTTTCAACTTTAAGTGATATCTACATACGGAAAAGTATTCCTGATAAAGCCATTGAGCTATTAATTACCGCAGCCATGGCCGATGTGCGGTCATCTACAAAGGAAGCAGCAGCAATGACAACTTTAGCCCAATTATTGTATAAAAACGGCGATGTGAAAAATGCCTATGTATACATTAAACAAGCTATGGACGACGCTATATTTTACGGTGCCAGGCAACGTAAATTACAGGTAAGCGCCATATTGCCCATTATTGCCAGCGACAGGATAAATAATGAAATGGAACAAAAACGCGCGTTGTTTTTCTTTGCATCGTTGTTAACGGTATTGATATGTGTGGTAATAGTATTTGCGGTTATTATTTACAAGCAATTGCAAAAGTTAAGAATTGCTGATAAAATAATTTTAGAAACAAACCATAATCTGCAAAATACCATTATCGAATTAAACGAAGCAAACACAATAAAAGAAGAATATATTGGCTATTACTTTAATCTTATTTCTGAATACATTAATAAACTGGATAAGTTTAAACGTTCTGTTGACAATAAGTTAACCACTAAACGATTTGATGATATCCGCATATTAGTTAACAATATTAACCTCACCAAAGAAAGAGAAGAGTTGTTTATAAATTTTGATAAAGCCTTCCTTAAAATATTCCCAAACTTTGTCCATGCGTATAATGCCCTGTTTTGTGAAGAAAACCGTGTGAAACTACTCCCTAACCAATTACTAAATACCGATCTGAGGATTTTTGCTTTAATAAGACTGGGAATTAATGATACCGAAAAGATCTCCCATATCCTTGAATATTCGGTTAATACAATTTACAACTACAAAGCCCGTATTAAAAGTAAATCTATTGTTCATAATGATGAATTTGAGCATGCTATAATGGCAATAAAGGCAATATGATGGTCTATATTAGCTTATGTTATTTATACCAGGTTTATATTTTAACGAAATAATTATCTGAATAATATATTGATAATCAACTAATTATATTAAATATAAGTTTATATTTCTTTATATTTTAATTTTGAAACTTGCTGCTGTCCAATATATCTACTCTCTTTGATGTGTAATTCTTCGCAATCGTTATAGTGACGCGGCAATTACCAATTATAACCAGTTTTAACACTTATTAATATTTATTTAAAATGTATCAGCATCACATTGGTATGGAAACGTGCCTGCGTGTTTGAATGCACTATATAAAATGACTATACAAGTAAAATAATTATGCTTAACCAATTACTCACATCTAAATAAATCATTATGAATAAAAAACAATTACTATTAAAGTTACTTTTTTGTCCCTTGTTTTTATTGCTGTCCGTAGCGGCATTTGCACAACAAACATTAGTTTCAGGAAAAATTACTGATGAAAAAGGAGAACCAATTCCCGGTGCAACCATAATTGTAAAGGGGAGTCCGAACGGATCAAATACTGATATAAACGGAAATTACGCCATTAAAGCAAGCGGCAAAAGCGTGCTTGTTTTCTCAAGCGTAGGTTTTGTTAAACAGGAAGTAGCCGTTAATAACAGGACTATTATTAATATAACACTTACAAATGATGACAAGCTGCTAAATGAAATAGTAGTTATTGGTTACGGCACACAGCGCAGAAGGGATATTACCGGGTCTGTATCTTCAGTTAGAGGGTCTGATTTTAAGGACCAGCCAATAACCAACCCTATATCAGCCTTACAGGGTCGTGTTGCCGGGGTTAATGTTATTCAAAGCTCGGGTGCGCCGGATGCTACCCCAAGTATTGTTATAAGGGGGCTTGCATCCTTTCATCAACCCATTCCTTTATACATTGTTGATGGGGTGAGGGTGCCTGATGTAAATAGCATCAACGTACAGGATATTGCCACCATTGATGTTTTAAAAGATGCCGCCTCGGCCGCCATATATGGCTCTGCAGCGGCGGGTGGTGTTTTGGTTATTACCACAAAAAAAGGTTCAGGAACACAGCCAACTATCAACCTTAGCGCACGCTATGGCATTACCAAACCTAAATTGGTTACCCTGCTTGATAAAAACGGCTTTATACAACTGCAAAACATTGTTAATCCTAAATTTTTTGCCGGCGCTAACAAGTTAGATACTTTAGCTAATACAGACTGGGTACATACCATGTACCGGGATGCAGTTGAGCAGAACTATAATTTATCAATTTCTGGTTCAACGCCGGTTGTTAATTATCTTTTCTCAGGGTTTTACAATGGCCAAAAGGGTGTTTATCTTAAAAACTATTCCAACATTGGCGGGGCACGTATCAACACCGATTATAAATTAGGCAAATTCATAACAATAGGTGAGCAGCTAGGTATATCGCAGCGCCAAACCTCACCATTGATAGGCAACGAGGCTAATCTGCATAATGCACCTTTCAGAACGCAGCCCATCATCCCGATATATAACAAAGACGGGAGTTACGGCACAGTACCGGCCGGATATAATGGGTTGGCATTTCAAGGACCAAACCCTTACGGTGCGGTACAATCAGCAACTGCGTCAAATGCTAAAAATAATTTGCAGGCAAATGTATATGCTGATATCAAATTGCCGCTGCATTTGGATTTCCGCACCACTATTGGTTATTCTTATTATTATGAAGCGCAGGATTATTTCCAGGATGCTTATAAATTTGGCTCGGTTTCATTACCAAATAATACGCTTAACAAATATGATGTACAAAGCAGCCAGTTATTAACTAACTATGTACTGAGCTATAACCAAAGTTTTGGCAAACATAATATCAGTGCTTTAGCCGGGTATGAGCAAATTGTGAACAAATACAATAACCTGTATGCCAGCGAAAGCTCCATCGGAATAAACGGTTATTCTTTTGTTCAAACATCATCTTCGGGTTTGGCGCTTTCAGGAACGAATGATCCTAACGGCCTTATCAAATCGCAGTTTGGTCGTATTAACTATAATTATGCTAACCGATATTATCTATCAGGCTCTATCAGGCAGGATGCCAATTATAATGTATTTGGTCCTAACCAACAAAAAGGTGTGTTCCCTGCAGCATCAGCCGGCTGGAATCTGGGCGAGGAAGAGTTTTTTAAAAACGGGGTGCCTGCGTTCAATGCGTTAAAATTACGCGGCAGCTACGGCTCGTTGGGTAATAGCAATATTCCTGCTTATAGCTATGCTTCTACCTACACCCAGAATAATACCAGTACCGGCATTTCTGGTGGCGCGCAAGGCTTTGCGCCGGGCCAGCCTTTTCAAATTGCCAATACTACCACCAAACTTCCTAACCCAAATGTGCATTGGGAAACCGTTACCGAAACCAATATCGGTATAGATGGTGAAGCATTAGGCGGCAGTCTTTATTTTTCTGCAGAGTGGTATAATAAAAACACTAAGGATATGCTTTATGCCCTGCAATTACCCACCAGTACCGGTTTGACAGCGCCATATATAACAAATATTGGCAAGGTTAATAACACAGGGTTTGATTTTATGGCTGGTTACCGTAATAAAGTGGGCGATGTGGGTTATGATATCAGCGTAACCGCGGGATTCAATAAAAACAAAGTGGTTAGTTTAGCAGGTGCAGCTACCGATGCTGTTTATGATGGTTATAACTATTACAGCAATGGTGACCAGGCTTTTCAAATGATGGCCAACCAAACGCTTACTATTAGTAAAGCCGGGCTTCCATTGGGTTCTTTTTATGGCTATAAAGTGTTAGGCATATTTACAACTGATGCCCAGGCAGCCGGGCAAAAGGTTAATGGTAATACAGCACACGCCGGCGATTTGCACTATGAAGACTTAGACGGCAATGGCACTATTAATTCTAATGACAGGCAGGTTATTGGCAATCCAAATCCTAAAGTAGTATATGGTATCAATATGCATTTTAACTATAAAGGATTTGATTTGGCGCTGTTATTTAACGGTGTGGCCGGGGTGCAATTGTTTAACGGTGTAAAAGCTTATGAGCAGTCACTATTCCAGGACGGTAATACTACCAGCCAGGTATTTAATGATTCATTTTTAGGCAACAACGGTCTTACCAAACAGCCGCGTTTGGGCATAGCACAAAGCGGCGGATTTACGTTGGACCCCAACCAGAATTATAGCTCGGTAAACAGCTATTTTGTAGAAAGCGGAGACTATTTAAAATTAAAAAATGTGCAATTAGGCTATACCTTTAAAAATAGCCTGCTGCAAAAAGTCGCTATTAAATCGGCAAGGATATTTGTGATGACCAACAATGTGTTCACCATCACTAAATACTCCGGCCTCGATCCAGAACTGGGTAGTGCCTTTACGCCATCCGGCTATGGCGCGGTAACTACACAAGGTATCGACGCGGTAACTAATTATCCGCAAACAAAAATTTACACAGCAGGCCTGGATCTTACTTTTTAATATTCACTTTAAAAAACTATGAAAATGTTAAAATATATATATACAGCAGCACTGGCGGTCATCTTAATAACCGGCTGTAAAAAATCACCTGTAAACGTTGGGCCAACCAACGCGTATGACGCAACCCGTTATCCATCAACGTTGGCTGATCTGCAAAGTGTATTAGTTTCTTGTTATGCTAATCTGCGCGACCAGGGTATATACGGTTTCCATTTTTTACCCAAAGCATTGTCAAATTCCATGCATACAATCAACTCGGAATATAATGGCGACCCGGCTTGGAACGAAATGGCCAATACCAACCTAAGCGTGAGTAATCAATATTCGGGTGAGGCATGGCAGGCATTGTATACCGGTGTAAAAAACTGTAATGTTGCCATTTCTGCGGCAAATCAATACACAACCCAACACCCCGGCTTAAGCGCGGCTGATAAACAAACCGTTAATTTAATACTTGGGCAGGCCTATTGTTTACGCGGCTGGTATTACATGGAGCTGGAATGCCTTTTTGGCGAAAGTTACATGACCGCCGGCGGTGCCAATGGCGATAAAATGGGCGTGCCGATTTATACAGCTTTGCCAGCGGGCCTTGCAGAAACCCAGTTAGCACGGTCATCAGTTAAAGATGTATGGACGTTGATTGAAAGCGACCTGCAAAAAGCGGCAACTTTACTAAAAGGAAAAGCATGGGGCTCGACCGAACTGGCGCGCGTAACCGAATGGTCTGCAAAGGGTTTATTAGGTAAAGCATACGTTTACACCCAGGACTGGACCAACGCTAAAACAACTTTACTGGATGTAATTACCAATAGCGAAAAAGTATTAATGCCATTTGATACTTATCAAAATGCCTTTAACGGTTCCAATAAATTGAATAGTGAATCATTATTTGAATTATATATTGACCAGGATTCAAAAGGTGGTTATGGTATTTACAGCGGTGCCGCAAACTCATCAACTATTAATGGCCTTATATGGGCACCAAGAACATTTGGCGGGTATAATGGGAGTACACCTTTTAACGGTACTGAAACCCAAACGCAGGCACTTGGTTATCCAAACGAGTTCTTTCATGATAAAAACGTAACCCGTTTTGGTTTTACTTTAGGCAGCAACTATACTCTTGTGGCTAATCCTAAGTATAATGCCTCTGTAGGGCCAACTTTTTATAACCAGCAATTAACCATAGACCCTGTATATAAGCAAAACGCTTTACAGATACGCACCGATAAAACTGCCGACCCGCGTTTGTTTGTAAATGCTTTACAACCGTGGATCGATTCGGTTAAGTTTGACGGTAACACCTGGGCCAAGGTTTCTAAAGCGGATGTTTATGTTGGCGATCCTACTAAATACGGCTGGAGCGTTAAAAAATATGCGCCGATAGATTATAATGAGAACTCTATTAATTCGGATAAATGGGATTATTATATTCTGCGTTTGGCAGACGTATACTTGCTATATGCCGAAGCTGCTATAAAAGGCGGCGACGCGATAACCGGGCTTGAATATATTAACAAAGTTAAGCGCCGTGCTTATAGCTATCCTATTAACTCACCATCACCTGTTGATTATCTGACGCTTACCAGCCCAACCAGTGCCACAGACCCGGTTTTAGGTACCAACCCGCTTTATTATGAGCGTTGGGCTGAACTATTTAATGAGGGTTCATGGTGGTTTGATGTTTGCAGGTGGCGCATAGGGCAATCAGAAGCAACCTATTATGCAAGCGCTTTAAATGTTAATGGTGCGCTGCAATGGAGCGATGCAAAATCGTATACATGGCCCATTCCGTTAAATGAAATAAATTCAAATAGCAAGATCAAACAAAATCCAGGATATTAATAATTGGTTGGTTTAGTGTAAAGCCTGTAAAAAGGCTTTGCACTTTTTAATCTTTATGCCTAAAGAGCATGGGTAAAAAGAACTGCCATGTTCTGAAATCCGCATGTTAAAATTAAATTATACATGAAATACATATATATATTCCTGCTTGGCTTTATAATTCCGTTAGGTTTGGCCGCTCAGGAAAAACCGGCAGTTAGTGCAGGCATGAACAAGGTGAAGCTTGATTTTAGGCTTGATGCCCAGGGACATCCTGAATATGCGGTATACTATGATCAAAAGCCAATTATAAAACCATCCCGTTTGGGTGTTAAACTATTAGATAATACCGGGCTTGATCATGGTTTCGTAATAACTGGTACCGAAAAAAAATCAATCGACGAACAATGGAATCCGGTTTGGGGCGAGGTTAAAACTATACGCAACCATTATGAACAGGTAATTGTTCATTTAAAACAAAATGGCCAAGGCAGATTGATGGATATTGTTTTCAGGGTATTTGAGGATGGCGTAGGTTTTAGGTATGTGTTTCCAAAACAACCTGATCTAAAAAATTTTATTGTAACAGACGAGGTAACCGAATTTGCTCTTGCAGGCAATCATAAAACATTTTGGATACCAGGCGATTATGATTCTAATGAGTATCCGTACACCACATCAGCTATAAGCGAAATAAATAATCAGCCTATAGTTGCTTCATCTGATGACATCGCGGTAAAAACAGTACCGGATAAATATGCTGTGCAAACGCCGCTAATGATGAAAACCGCCGACGGTTTGTATATTAATATCCATGAGGCTGCCTTGGTAAATTACACATCCATGCAGTTGCATGTTGATATTGCCACATATAAACTTACGGCCAGCCTGGTGCCGGATGCACTGGGTAACAAAGCTTATATGAGCGCTCCCTGCTACACACCATGGCGCACCATCATTGTAAGCAATAAAGCCGCTGATATACTGGAATCAAAAATAATTTTAAATTTAAATGACCCTTCAAAAATTACTAATACCTCTTGGATAAAGCCAATGAAATTTGTAGGTGTTTGGTGGGAAATGCAAACCGGCAAAGCTACCTGGAACTATGCAAACCGGGCAGATACTGTTGGTGCCGATGGCCAGCTAATACCCAACAAGACCCATGGCGCAAATACAGCCAATGTAAAACGGTACATTGATTTTGCCGCTAAAAACGGCATACAAGCGGTGTTGGTTGAAGGTTGGAACTATGGATGGGAAGAATGGTTTGGTGCCTGGAAAGAATACGTTTTTGATTTTGTAAAACCTTATCCCGATTTTGATGTGGCGGCCATAACAAGCTATGCCTCGTCTAAAGGTGTAAAAATGATCATGCATAACGAAACATCAGGTTCGGCCAGCGACTATGAACGGCAAATGGATACGGCTTTCCGGTTTATGAATAAATACGGCTATACTTCGGTAAAAACCGGCTATGTTGGTAAAATTATACCGCGCGGAGAGCATCACGACGGCGAATGGATGGTTAACCATTATGTTAGAGCCGCGCAAAAGGCTGCCGACTATCATGTCATGATTGATGCGCATGAACCGGTAAGGCCAACCGGTCTGCAGCGTACCTACCCTAACTGGATGGCCAGTGAGGCCGGGCGTGGTAACGAGTATAATGCTTTTGGCCATGGCAATAAACCAGAACACGAAACTATAATGCCGTTTACACGCTTTATGGGGGGGCCAATGGATTATACGCCCGGAATACTTAAAATTACAGATTATACGTCATTGCCTGATAAACAAATTCATACCACCCTGGTGAAACAACTGGCCCTGTATGTAGTGTTGTACAGTCCGCTTCAAATGGCTGCTGATCTGCCAGAAAATTATGAAAAGTATTTGGATGCATTTCAGTTTATTAAAGATGTACCTGTAGATTGGGATGACACCAAAGTTATTGAAGCTGAACCTGGTAATTATATTACAACCGCAAGAAAAGAAAAGGGGAGTGAGAATTGGTTTATAGGTGCTATAACCAATGAAAATAACCGAAACGCCTCGGTGCCGTTAAATTTTCTGGATAAAAAAGCAAAATACATAGCTACTATTTATGCAGATGCAGCTAATGCAGATTGGAAAACTAACCCGGAAGCCTACAAGATTAACAGCTACCTGGTTGATGCAAATACTACGCTTAATTTAAAGTTAGCTAAAGGTGGCGGGGCCGCTGTTAGCATTAAGCAAGCTTCAAGTACTAAAGGGATTCCAATTTATAAATAGGTTATTTAACATTCCTGTCATCATAAACGTTTTATATATTAATTTTAATATTAGCCCTTACCCTTTGAACTGCTTAGCTGAGATCATGAGTTTTAAAATTGAATTTATATCATTGTTTAGAAGACTTTTATAAGTTTATTTGTAATTACATATAGACCTATATTATTTGATATGTTAAAGGAAGAGCGCCTAAATTATATTATAAATCAGATAAATATCCATAACAAAGTATTATCTGCTGATTTAAGTGTTCAGCTTAATGTTTCAGAAGATACAGTTAGACGAGATTTAAATGAGCTTACGGATAGTGGACAGATCATAAAAGTACACGGCGGTGCTATTTCTAAATCTTTCCATTATCCTTTTTCGGAAAAAGAGGTTTATAAAAAAGACGCTAAAAAAGAGATAGCACGTAAAGCTATTGAATTGATAGAGGATGGTATGGTTATTCTTGTTGGCGGTGGCACCACCATGATAGAGTTAGCCAGGATGATCCCGGAATCATTGCATTGCACATTCTTTACTATAAGCCCGTTAGTGGCACTGGAGCTTGCCGAAAACCCCAGTTTAGATGTTAATCTTATTGCGGGTAAGCTATCATCCAACTCGCAAACATTGGTGGGCGCCCAGGTTATTAACCAGCTATCAGAAATTGAGCCGGATATTTGTTTTTTAGGTACCAATGGAGTTTCCCTTAAAAATGGGATAACAGACTCAGACTGGGAAGTTGTCCAGGTAAAAAAGGCAATGATTAAGTCGGCAGCCGAAACAGTTATATTAAGTATAAGCGAAAAATTAGATTCCTCACAAAAAATGAAAGTGTGCTCCCTTGACGCTATCACCTATCTCATTACCGATATTGATCCTGGGGGTGGAAATTTGGAAAAATATAGAAAAAAGGTAAAACTACTTTAATCCCATAAAAAATAGTCGTATATTTTTGTGTAAATTTCATACTATAGTTTCTAATAATAAATAATTAGTGGGATTCTGAACGCTTAACTGTATACAATTTGCGTTTATTTGCGGTTTTTTTAAAAAAAAGCGCATAATGATGTTTTGTTTAAAAAAAATAATAGTATAATTACATATTAATAATACATGTAGACAAGAAGTTGCTGTTGCGTTTTTTTGCGTTGTGAGAGATAATTTATAGTAAAATCTTAGTTTACTAATTGAATTATATGAATTCGAACATAGAAACACTTTACAAAATAGCAAACAAGCCCGAAAAAACTATTATTGGCTTAATGTCCGGTACTTCTTTTGACGGATTAGATATAGCTGTCTGTAAGTTTACAGGATCCGGACTTGAAACGAATGTAAAAGTTAGTCACTTCACTACGATGGATTATGCGCCCGATTTTAAAGAAGCGCTAAAAGAAGTATTCGCGAAAAAACAGGCAAACCTTGAGCAAATTACCATACTTAATGAAGTTATAGGTACTTATTATGGCGATTTAATTTTAGAGTGTCTTAATAAATGGGAGATACCTGCGACAGAAATAGACTTAATAGCCAGCCATGGTCAAACTATTTTTCATGCGCCAAAACATCAACACCGTATAGCTAATTACCCTAATGCAACTTTGCAGATAGGAGATGGCGACCACCTGGCGGTAAAAACAGGAATTATTACACTTAGTGATTTTCGTCAAAAACATATAGCTGCCGGCGGCGAAGGTGCACCATTGGCTGTTTACGGCGATTACCTTATATTTTCAAGCCCGGGCGAAAACCGGATCATGTTAAATATTGGCGGTATTGCAAACTTTACTTTTTTACCCTCGGGTAATTCAACAGGATTTTTTTCTACAGATGTTGGTCCGGGCAATACCCTTATGGATCAGTTTGTACAATTGAAATCACCGGGGAAATATTATGATAAAAATGCAGAAATGGCTTCTGCTGGAAAGGTAAATGAACTATTGCTCAATGCATTGTATGACCATCCATTCTTTAAAACTGATTTTCCAAAAACTACCGGCCCCGAGCTTTTTAGTTTAACGTATTTACAAAATGCAATTATAGTTTCTGGGCAAGAAGATATCTCAGATTTTGATATAATGGCAACGCTCGTTGCTTTTTCTGCCAAAGGAATAATTGAAGCGATAGAGAAAAATATTTCGGTAGATAAACCTTTTGAAATTTATTTAAGTGGTGGGGGCATGTATAATCCACTGCTTGTTAAATACATAGAAAATCACTTTGGCCGCAAACTTAAATCAACAACGGCATTAGGGATACATCCTGATGCTAAGGAAGCTGTATTGTTTGCCTTGCTGGCCAATGAGGCAGTGGCTGGTGGTAAAACCAGTTTTGGAGATCATCCGGGATTACCTACCGTATCAATGGGAAAGATTAGTTTCCCTAAATAAAAACTAAACAGTACATAAAAAAAGAGCAACTAACTAAAATCCAAACAATATGAAAAAAGTATTACAAACATTTAAACATGGTCGGTACCTGTTGGCATTACTGGTTGTAATGTGTTATGGAGAGCTGGCCCTTGCACAAAGTGCTAAGGTTACTATTAAGGGTATAGTAACAGATGCTCGTGATAAAGAACCCATTCCCGGAGCTGCTGTAAGGATATCCGGCACCCAGTTTGGCGCCACCACAGATATTAATGGTGGTTATTCATTTACGGCAACGGTTAAAGGGCCAACCATTATAGTTGCCATTAGCTTTACCGGTTACCGAACCTATACTAAAACTATCGCATTTACAGGCCAAAACGATATTACAGTAAGTACAGAACTTTCAGAAGACGCGCTAAATCTTAATGAAGTTGTTGTAACCGGTAATACTGTCGAAACTACTAAAAAACAATTGGGTAATGCTATATCAACCCTATCTGCAAAAGATTTACAAGGTGGTGCGGCAACATCAATTGACCAGGCTATGGCCGGTAAAGTTGCCGGAGCTCAAATTTCTCAAAACTCGGGTAATCCTGCAGGTGGTATAAGTGTGCATTTGCGCGGAAACTCTACCATAGCAGGTTCAAGCGACCCGCTTTATATTGTTGATGGTGTTATTATTAATAATAGCTCAGATCAATTGGTTGATTTGGGTGGTTATAGTCAAAACAGGTTGGTGGATATCAATCCGGCTGATATTGATCACATCGAAATTATAAAAGGTGCCGCGGGCGCTGCCATTTACGGATCGAGAGCAAGTAATGGTGTTGTACAAATATTCACCAAAAAAGGTAAATCCGGCGCGCCTGTTGTTACGGTTTCAACACAATTTCGCAGCAATTCAATCCGTAAAAAACTGGCGTATAATACTGAACCATTCCGTTTTACCAACACAACTGCGTCTGATCTGTCTACCGTGCCGGTACAGCGCTATGATTTACAGAGCATGATTTTCAGAACCGCATCAGGTACAGAAAGTAACGTTGCCATAAGCGGGGGTACAGATAATACACAATATTACATAAGCGGGGGTTATTTGGGTAACCAGGGTATTGTAAAAGGTACAGATTTTCAAAGAGGTACCGGCCGTGTACGGGTTGATCAACGATTTAATGATTGGTTAAAAGTTAGTGCAGGCTTTAACTATAGTTTGAGTGGTAGCAGCGAAATACCTAATGGCGGTATAAACGAAGCTTATGGCGCGTTAACAGGTTTTATTTTTGCCAATAACTTTATTAACCCTAATCCAGACCCGGTTTCTGGTGTTTACCCGGCACTTACCCTCCCAGGCGGTTTGCTAAGGACCAACCCCTTAGAGGCCATTAACAGGTTTAACTTTCATCAGCAAACAAGCCGTTTTATAGGTGATATTCAAGTAACTATTACACCTTTAAAAAACTTGTCTATTAACTACACATTGGGTTATGATAACTCAACCCAATTGGCCACAGGCTTTATACCTGTGGGTAATACTACACCAACTTATGGTACAGGTTATGCAAGAAGGGCAGACAGGCTTGACTTGTTGCTTAACAATGATATAAATGTTGCTTATAAAGCTGCTTTTAGAGCATTTACATCATCTACAGCAATTGGTGCCACCGCACAAACAGAGCGTATAAGCTCTTCGGGTATAACAGGTACGCAATTAAGCCCTGTCAGTCAGTCGGCTGCGAGCGGAACTACAATTGTTGCCAGTGATGTCAGATCAACTTTAAATATTTTAGGGTTTTTTGCACAGGAAACTATCGGCTATAAAGACAAAATGTATTTAACCGGCGCTATCCGTAATGATGTATCATCATCTTTTGGTGCAAACGACAGGTGGCAGTATTATCCTAAATTAAGCGGAACGTATCTTTTATCTGAAGAAAATTTTTGGAAAAAGTCTTCTTTAGCATCGGTTATTCCAAACTTTAAGTTAAGGGCTTCTTATGGGCAATCGGGTAATTTAACAGCTATAGGCCCTTATGATCAATTTAGCAGTTATATACCGGTTTCTTTAGCCAGCTTGCCTGGAGTAATAGCTCCGGTTCAATTGGGTAATCCTAATGTTAAGCCAGAACGTCAAACCGAAAAGGAAATTGGTTTGGATGCAGGTTTCCTGAATGATCGTTTAGGTTTTGAATTTACTTATTACAATAAAGCTGTAAAAGATCTTTTATTGCTGGTAACCTTACG
>NZ_JAQBOW010000110.1 GCF_028287845.1 Mucilaginibacter sp. | reverse complement strand
TCGGCACCATTTTCTAACTGCGTTAACACTTTTTCAAGCGATGTGCGGTTTGGATTAGCCGAACGGCTATATATATAACCTTCATGGTAACTGCCATCTTCTTTACGTTCAAACGTGGTTGATAATACAATGGGTTGTATTACTGCCCCTGTTATATCATCTTTTTGATTGCCTGCATGTATAGCTATGGTTTCCGGTTTCATATTGCAAACTTAAAGTTTTACGGGGAGTTAATAAATGTTACACCATCATTACGTTAACATTTCTTATTTTTGGCAAAAGTTTTTTAATGGGAGCTGAAAATAATTTACAGGTATTATTGCAGGATCCGGATTTATCTGCTGATTTAAAACACATTGCCGGGAAAGTGCTCAATCAGGAGCGTATAACCTTTGACGAAGGTGTTTTACTTTTTGAAAAAGGTGAATTAGGATACCTGGGCGTTTTAGCCAATTACATCCGCGAAAAGCGCCATGGTGATAAAACCTATTTTAACCGGAATTTTCATATTGAGCCTACCAATCTTTGTGTTTACGATTGTAAATTTTGCTCGTACTCGCGCCTGCTAAAGCAAAAAGAGGAAGGCTGGGAGTATACGATGGATGAAATGTTTGATATCGTTACCAAATACGATAATGAACCGGTTACCGAGGTGCATATTGTAGGTGGTGTATTACCACAATATGATGTGCCGTTTTATATAGAGCTGTTTAAAAGAATAAAAGCGCATCGCCCCGAATTGCACGTTAAGGCATTAACACCCGTAGAGTATCATTATATATTTAAGAAAGCTAAGATTGATTACGCGACAGGCATGAAAATGATGCTGGATGCTGGCCTTGAATCTATACCGGGTGGTGGTGCAGAAATATTTCATCCAGAAATACGCGAACAAATAGCTAAAGATAAATGTACTGCCGACCAATGGCTTGCCATACACGAAGAATGGCACAAACTGGGCGCACGGTCAAATGCTACCATGTTATACGGCCATATTGAAAAATACCGGCACCGGATAGATCACATGGATCGTTTGCGTCAATTGCAGGATAGGACGGGAGGTTTCCAAACGTTTATTCCTTTGAAATTCAGGAACAAGGATAACCAGATGTCGCACATTCCGGAAACAACCGTGGTTGAGGATCTGCGTAATTATGCTATATCACGCATCTATCTTGATAATTTCGACCATATAAAAGCTTACTGGGCCATGATAAGCCGTACTACGGCACAATTATCTTTAAACTTTGGTGTAGATGATATTGATGGTACACTTGATGATACCACCAAAATTTACTCGATGGCCGGCGCCGAAGAACAAAACCCGGGTATGAGCACCAAACAATTGGTTGAACTGATAAAACAAGTTGGCCGTTACCCGATAGAACGCGATACCTTATATAATGTAATTACTGATTATAATGATTACCAATTTGCCGAAGAGGTGAAGCCACAGTATTATAAGCTGCCGGTTATTAATTAGTCATTAAATCATTGAGTCATTAGGTCATTATTTTAATGAAAAAGCCAATGACTCAATGAACAATGACTTAATGACACAATATAAATGATAAAAACACTATACATTGTCCGCCATGGGCAAACTGATCTGAATAAACAAGGCATTGTACAAGGCCGTGGCAGGGATACTGATTTGAATGAGGAGGGCCAAAAACAGGCTGATTTATTTTACAATGCGTACAAATCTGTACCTTTTGATAAGGTATACATATCAGCGCTTAAACGTACCCAGCAAAGTGTCCAGCAATTTATTGATCTGGGTATTCCTTATGAAAAACTATCGGGGCTGGATGAGCTGGCCTGGGGTATTTACGAGGGCCAGCCAAATACACCCGAAACCAAGGCAGCCTTTTTAAAGTTAATGCGCGATTGGGTTGCCGGAAGACTAGATAGTAAATTCGAAAATGGCGAAAGCCCTAACGAAGTTAGATTAAGACAATTAGAGGCGCTGCAAATTATCATGAGCCATACCGAAGAGGAAAATGTATTAATTTGTATGCATGGCCGCGCGATGCGCTTATTTTTATGCCTGCTAACCGGAAAGCCGCTTACCGAAATGGATAACTTCCCGCATCAAAATCTGGTATTGTATAAAGTAACCTTTGATGGTGAAAAATTCGATATTACCAGTTTTAACAACTCCGAACATTTAAAATCCGTTTAAACACTTCTGTGAAAAAAATAAGAATATCAGCCGTAAGCTACACTAATACCAAACCATTTTTATACGGTATACAACATACCGACATCATTGATAAAATAGACCTGAGCCTTGATATCCCGGCAGATTGTGCCCAAAAGCTCATCGATGACCGGGTGGATATTGGCCTTATCCCGGTGGCTGCCATACTAAACCTTCCGCATTGGGAAATTGTATCAGATTACTGTATTGGCGCTGTTGGTGCTGTTAATTCGGTATTTATATTCAGCAATTGCGAAATACATGATATCATTAAAATACAACTGGACCCCCAGTCGCGCTCTTCAAATAACTTAGCCCGGGTATTGCTTAAAAACTTTTGGAAGATAGATCCTGAGTTAATTACTAATGCAGCAGACTACTCTAATTCCAATAATGCAACCACAGCCTTTGTACAAATAGGAGACCGCACCTTTGGTAAGAAAGATAAGTACACGTTTGTATATGATTTGGCCGAAGAGTGGCAAAAGTTTACAGGGCTGCCATTTGTATTTGCTGCATGGGTAGCTAATAAATCTATCCCGCAGGGTTTTATAGAGGAGTTTAATAAAGCACTAAAAATAGGTCTTGACCATAGGGCCGAGTTGCTTAAGGAATTGCCGGTCATGGCAGATTTTGATCTGGAAGATTACTTAATGCATAAACTTGATTTTGATTTGACCGATAGCAAAAAGAAAGCCTTGTATTTGTTTTTGGATTATGTAAAAGCATTGTAGGTTTATGGGAAAATGTGCTATCCAACTAAAATGATTATATAAACACCAACTGCATCACCTAAACAATGGGCCACCCCGGGACACTGTAAGACAGGTGCTTTCATGTTTATTTTTATTTCACTATAGTACTGTTGTTAATAATAGTGCCATACTTTTTCTTTAAAATGGTTTGCCTTATTTCTACTAAAACCAGTAAATATTAAACAATTTTTCAGGTTAATTTAATGTAAACAGCCTGTTACAATAAAAACAAGGCGCTTTTTGCCCATTTTTTAAATTCAGATATTGTAATTTATACACTAAGTAAATTGATATAATTTCAAATTACTATAATTAATCGTCATAAATTATGAAATATTCATAAAAATTAAATTTTATTATAAATATTGATAACAAGGCTGTACTTTTGTTATGGATTTAAAATTTAAGAAACTATGAAAAAATTATTCATCACCGCAGCAATCGCTACCATGTTTAGCTTAACTGCATTTGCCGATGGCGGAAAAAAACCATCTACCGAAGCAAGCGAAAAAAATGTAACACTCGCTGCTCTTAATCAATTTAAAAGTGATTTTAAAAGTGCCGACAACGTACTTTGGACAGTAACACCAAGCTGCCAGAAAGTTAGTTTTGTTGATAATAATAAAGATTATACCGCATTTTATAGCTTAAGCGGCGATTATTTAGGCGTTACACAAGATGTTGCCTATACTACATTAGCTGCTTCTGTTAGAACCAAGATAGCTAAAAACTATCAAGGCTATAAAATTAGCGATGTTATAAAATATGATACAAGAAACATTGAAGAGCCTGTAGTATATTTTGTTGCCGTTAAAAATGATGCCAGCGAAATTGTACTAAAAGTAACAGATGATAACAACATCAGCTATTTTAAAAGAGTTAAATAATTGCCCCCATTAATTTGAAGCCCCGTTCTGACAGTTGTTAGGACGGGGCTTTTTTTGTTTTAAGATTTAGTTTAATTACTTAAGTTTATTAGTACCGCCAATTAATTATGTAATGTCTATGTAAATAGTAGAATATTTTTATGGGTAACGCTTGATTATTAAAACAATCACCGTAACTTTAAAAATAAATACAACTACTAAAATATAAACATTATGAGTTTAAGATTAGGCGACAAAGCCCCCGATTTTACAGCAAAAACCACAGCAGGAGAGATAAATCTATACGAATATCTTGGCGATGGCTGGGGAGTATTATTTTCACACCCGGCAGATTATACTCCGGTTTGTACTACAGAGCTGGGCAGAACAGCTGCATTAAAAGATGAGTTTGCCAAGCGCAATGTTAAGGTATTGGCATTGAGTGTTGATTCTGTTGAATCGCACAAAAGCTGGATAAAGGACATTAATGAAACACAGGGAGTTGAAGTTGAATTCCCGATTATAGCCGACGAGGACCGTAAAATTGCCGAAGCTTATGATATGATCCATCCTAACGCTTCTGTAAATGCTACTGTGCGTTCACTGTTTATTATAGGCCCGGATAAAGCTATAAAGCTAATCATTACCTATCCTGCTTCAACAGGTAGAAACTTCCAGGAAATATTACGTGTTATTGATTCTTTGCAACTTACAGCCTATCATAGCGTAGCTACACCGGCCGATTGGAAAGATGGCGAAGATGTGGTTGTGGTACCGGCAATAAAGACTGAAGATATACCCGCGAAATTTCCAAAAGGTTTCACAGAGGTAAAACCATACTTACGCCTTACTCCGCAACCTAATAAATAATTTTATTTGGTTAATTAATTATTTTTATATATTTGAAAAAGCAGTATATTTATTCCACTGATTATTAATACCATTTTGTATTCAGTTTGGCTTAATTATATATCTTAACAAATTTTAATACTATAATAATATTATGAAAACTGGAAAAGTAAAATGGTTTAACACACAAAAAGGTTACGGCTTTATTGTTACCGAAGACGGTAAAGATCTTTTTGTACACTTTAAAGATGTACAAGGCGGCGTAAATGCTATAAAAGATAATGATAGCGTTGAATATGATGTGGAAGACGGCAGAAAAGGATTACAGGCTGTAAATGTAAAAAAGATATAATTTACTAAGCTGAACAAAAGAACCTCTGTAAACCCAGGGGTTTTTTTTTGCCAAAAAATTTAAAAATAGCCTAATTCCTGTTACTTTAGGCCCAACCAATTACTGTAATAATTTATATATGACTGTCGCTGCTTCGGCCAAAACTACCAGAAACGTTTTTTTTTTAGTTCTTGTTGCCTCTTTAGGTTACTTTGTTGATATCTATGACCTTGTACTATTCTCCATAGTAAGGGTTAAAAGCCTGAAAGATATTGGGGTTACTGAAGCCGATATTCGCTTACAGGGTGTGTATGTTATCAATATGCAAATGTTCGGTTTGCTGCTTGGCGGTATAATGTGGGGCATAATAGGCGATAAATTGGGCCGTATTAAAGTGCTTTTTGGATCGATCTTTTTATACTCTGTTGCCAATTTTGTAAACGGCATGGTGCATGATGTTAACAGCTACGCGTTTATTAGGCTTATTGCAGGCATAGGGCTTGCCGGCGAATTAGGTGCAGGCATTACCTTGGTTAGCGAAACACTAAGCAAAGAGCGTAGGGGATACGGTACCACAATTGTAGCTATGATAGGCCTTTTAGGTGCGGTAGCCGCTGCCTGGGTTGGTAAGTACGACTGGCGCACAGCTTACTATGT
>NZ_JAQBOW010000081.1 GCF_028287845.1 Mucilaginibacter sp. | reverse complement strand
ATGGGATTATTTGATTTTTTTAAGAAAAAGGAAAGCACACCACAAGAGCAGGAGGTGCTTGATGCCGGGTTAGAAAAAACCAAGGATAACTTTTTTTCAAAAATTACCAAAGTAATAGCCGGTAAATCAACCGTTGATGATGATGTGCTGGATGAGTTGGAAGAGGTGTTGGTAACATCAGACGTAGGCGTACAAACTACCCTTAAAATTATTGGGCGCATACAGGAGCGCGTGGCGCGCGATAAATACGTAAGCACTGCCGATTTAAACGGTTTGCTGCGCGATGAGATACAGCAGCTACTTGCCGAAAATAACAGCAACGATTTTTCAAGTTTTGAATACGGCACCCACAAGCCTTATGTAATTATGGTGGTTGGTGTTAATGGCGTTGGTAAAACTACTACTATTGGCAAGCTTGCACATAAATTAAAACAGGCAGGTAACAAGGTAGTATTAGGCGCCGCCGATACTTTCAGGGCGGCGGCGGTTGACCAGATAAAGCTTTGGGGCGAACGTGTAGGCGTAAAAGTTGTAGCGCAGGCTATGGGGTCTGACCCGGCATCGGTTGCTTTTGATACTTTGCGCTCAGCAGTTGCCAATGGCGATGATGTGGCAATTATTGATACAGCAGGCCGTTTACATAATAAGGTTGGTTTGATGAACGAGCTAACTAAAATTAAAAATGTAATGCAAAAGGTTGTACCCGGCGCGCCGCACGAAATATTGCTGGTACTGGATGCATCAACCGGGCAAAACGCTATTGAGCAATGCAAACAATTTACAGAAGCCACCGCTGTTAATGCCCTGGCTTTAACAAAATTAGATGGTACCGCAAAAGGTGGTGTGGTGATAGGCATATCAGACCAGTTTAAAATACCGGTAAAATATATAGGAATTGGCGAGGGTGTGGATCATTTACAATTGTTTGATCGTAAAGCATTCGTAGACTCTCTTTTCAAGGATTAAGGCGGGATAAGGATAAATAATGAAGACAAAAGAAATTACTAAGCCGATACTAACCAAAAAGCCACGTGTAAACGTAGTGACCTTAGGCTGCTCTAAAAATACTTATGATTCTGAGATCCTGATGGGTCAGCTTAAAGGCAATATGTTTGATGTTGTGCATGAATCTGAAAAAGTAGGTAAAGACGATATCATCGTAATAAACACTTGTGGCTTTATTGATAATGCCAAGCAGGAATCTATTGATACCATTTTACAATACAGCGAGTTAAAAGAGCAGGGCAAAGTAGGGAAAGTAATTGTTACAGGCTGCTTGTCCGAGCGCTATAAGCCCGAGCTGGAAGCAGAGATAACCAATGTTGATGCTTACTTTGGTACTAACGACCTGCAAAATCTGTTAAGCTCGATAGGTGCCAATTACAAGCATGAGCTAATTGGCGAACGCCTGTTAACCACCCCCAAGCATTTCGCCTACTTTAAAATCGCCGAAGGCTGTAACCGTCCCTGCTCGTTTTGTGCTATCCCGCTAATGCGTGGTAAACACTTAACTACGCCAATGGAGGATCTGGTTAAAGCGGCGGAAAAATTAGCTAAAAACGGCACGAAAGAACTGATATTAATTGCCCAGGATTTGACTTACTACGGTTTAGACCTGTACGGCAAACGTAATTTAGATGAATTGCTTCGCCGCATATCCGACGTGAATGGTATTGAGTGGATCAGGCTACAATACGCTTATCCTTCGGGGTTCCCGATGGAGATATTGGATGTAATGAACGAGCGCGATAACATCTGTAAATACATGGATATGCCGTTGCAGCACATCAGCGATAATATGCTGAAATCCATGCGTCGCGGTATCACCAAGCAAAAAACTATTGATATTGTAAACCAGATTCGTGACAAAGTACCGGGCATTGCCATGCGTACCACGCTGATAACCGGCTATCCCGGCGAAACTGAGCAGGATTTTGAAGAAATGC
Organism: Mucilaginibacter sp.; assembly: GCF_028287845.1. Taxonomy (GTDB): domain Bacteria; phylum Bacteroidota; class Bacteroidia; order Sphingobacteriales; family Sphingobacteriaceae; genus Mucilaginibacter. The sequence goes on along the minus strand of NZ_JAQBOW010000081.1, from coordinate 2,539 downwards.
AGCAATGGGTTGAAGAAACTAAGTTTGACCGTTTAGGCTGCTTCACCTACTCGCACGAAGAAAAAACACATGCGCACTCTTTAGTTGATGATGTACCTGAAGAGGTAAAGCAACAGCGTGCCGATGCCATCATGGAAATTCAGCAGGAAATTTCTTTCGAGAAGAACCAGGAAAGAATTGGCAATACCTACAAAGTACTCATCGATAAAAAAGACGGCAACTTCTTTGTTGGCCGTACGGAGTATGATTCGCCCGAGGTAGATAACGAAGTTTTAATTGATGCCGCTATTGATTATGCTACCGTTGGCAGTTTTGTTAATGTGAAGATAGATACCGCCGAGGATTTTGACCTTTATGGACATATTGTAAAATAAAACAAACCCATTGTGTAATAGGCTAAATGATTTTACATTTGACCTAATGGATGTTGCCTGTATAAGCTATAAAGAAACGGGGTTCTTTTCCCCAACGGTTATTGATTACCTGGAAGATAAACCGGAATTAAGATCATTTTATAGCTATCGCCCTACCCTTGAAGGTTTCGCTGAATTTTTAGCAAATAAAAAGGTGGTTGCCGATAGGGGATTATTAGCAGATACCTTAACTGACCAATACCAGCTTATTGATAAATACGCCCGCATTTGGGATCCTGAATTTGCAATTCCGCAACCTGTTCAGCAAAATATTGAAAGCCTAAGATCGTCCAATACTTATACAATCACAACCGGGCACCAGCTTAATATATTTGCCGGTCCGCTATATTTTATCTATAAAATAGTTACTGCCATTAAGCTTACGCAGCAATTAAAAGAACAATTTCCGGATAAAAATTTTGTGCCGGTTTACTGGATGGCATCAGAAGATCATGATTTTGCCGAGATCAACTACACCACCATCGGCGGTAAAAAAGTACATTGGTGGCATGAGGCAACCGGGGCAACCGGGCGCATACATCCTGAAACAATGCGTCAGGCTCTTAATCAATATAAAGGCGTATTAGGCATGGAGCATTACGGGCCCGAGCTGGCCGCAATTGTTGAAACGGCCTATACCCGGTTTGACAGACTGGCCGACGCTACCCGTTACATGGTAAACGCCTTATTTGGCCGGCATGGGCTGGTTATCATTGATGCCGATAATCAACGTTTAAAACGGCAGTTCGCGCCTATAATTCAACAGGATATTATTGAGCAGAACAGCTTTAAAAACATTACGACTACTAACGAAGAGTTAATAAAACTGGGCGTACATATACAGGTAAATCCGCGAGAGATCAATTTCTTTTACCTAAAAGAAAGCCTGCGCGAACGCCTGGTGTTTGAAGACAACGCTTACAAGGTTTTAAATACCGAACTAAGTTTTGCAGAAGCTGAATTAAAACAAGAAATAGCCGTGCATCCCGAAAGATTTAGCCCTAACGTGGTGATGCGCCCGCTATACCAGGAATGTATTTTACCCAACATAGCCTATATTGGCGGGGGTGCAGAAGTGGTTTACTGGATGGAGCTAAAATCAAATTTTGAGCATTATAAAGTTGATTTCCCGGTACTGATATTACGTAATTCGGGTTTGGTGGTTCGCAAAGAATCCGCAATAAAAATAAAGCGGATGGAGTTGGCTGCTGCCGATCTATTTAAGCCAACTGATATTTTAAAGAATTACTGGATAAAAAAACATAGCGGGCATAATTTGTCACTACAACAAGAATGGGGCGAACTAACCGCTATTTTCGATAACATCAAGCAACGTGCCGCTAAGATCGATCCAACACTTGCCCCATCTACCGAAGCGGTACAGGCTCGTCTGAAAAAAGCTATAGATAAACTGGAAAAGAAGCTGGTAAAAGCAGAAAGAGAAAACTACCATGCCCGCCTGGAGCAGATAGATCAAATAAAAGCTGAGCTTTTCCCCGGCAATAGTTTACAGGAACGTAATGAAAATTTCGGCTTACTATATGTTAAATGGGGCCAATGCTTTATTGATGAACTCATCCGCAATTTTGACCCGTTAGCTTTTGAATTTGCTGTGCTGACGGAAAGTTAACCTATGCTCCCGAAGCGGAGGATTGTGTGAATAAGATTTTAATATATTTGCACATGCTCGTCACCGAATCTACACTACGCAGCTTTACTCAAAATATTTTCCTGGCAATGGGCTGCAGTCAGGAACACGCCATATTAGCGGCTGATGTTTTATTGTTAGCGGATCTTAGAGGAATAGACTCGCATGGTGTTGCCCGGTTGACGGGGTATATCCGCTTGTGGGAGAAAAACCGCATTAACCCTACGCCCAACATACAAATAGTACATGAAACCCCCACCACGGCCACTATTGATGGTGATGCCGGATTAGGTTTAGTGGTGGCCCCTTTTGCAATGGAAGTCGCGCTTAAAAAGGCAGCGTTGTATGGTTCGGGCTGGGTGTCTATCCGCAACTCAAACCATTTTGGTATTGCCGGTTATCATGCATTAATGGCGGTGGAGAAAGATATGATAGGCTTTGCTATGACCAATGCAAGTCCGTTGGTAGCGCCCACATT
>NZ_JAQBOW010000078.1 GCF_028287845.1 Mucilaginibacter sp. | reverse complement strand
GGTAAAATGTCGGAACTTATTTTTGAGTTCCATATATTATTATCCCATCCTTCAACCACCCCGCAGTTGCCGCCGTTCCATGCCGGGTTTGATGCGCCGTTTGAATTTGTCCAGTTCACCTCATTTCCGCGAACCAGAATTATGGCACATGAACTTTTGTATTGATTCCATACAGATATACCCACATTGGTAAATGTGTTTTTCCTGGCGTAAATTTTATTGTTTAAAACTTGCATATTGGTTCCTCCGGCCACCCCAATACCATATTGCCCGGGGTTAACCAGCACATTGTTTTTAACCAGCTGATAGCTGCCACCCGCGTCGCCCAAAGCTATGCCTCCCCCAGTCTTGCTTGGGCCACCACCTCGTATCCGGTTATTTCTAACCGTCATGGGGCTTGCTGCTGTACCATTGCTCATATATAAACTTATGGCATCTTCTGCATAACTTTTTCCGGCTTCGTTTTCGCATACGTTATTTGCTATTAAGCAGCGTGGGCCATTCACGTTATTAAACTGTACGAATTGACCACGGGGTAACGGGCCGAGCATATTTAAAAACCGGTTATCAGTTATAACAATACCGCCTCCACTGTTCTGCTGAACATATACCCCTGTACTCACATTGGTAATAAAATTATGATCAACAGCAATGTCTTTACATTGATAAAGATGGATCCCGACAGTTGTTGAGTTATATAATTTATTCCCCGTTATGCGAATATTGCTGCAGTTTTTTAAAGTAATGGCCGGAGCGCCGCCACCCGCTATTGCCAGACCGCTTATAGTTATATTATGCTTGTTAGATAAAACAATTGGCCTTGATATACGGTATGTCGGATCATTTTTGGTTGATTTTTTCCTGATATAAAATGAACTGTATGTACTCATACCTTTTCCTCCAGGATCATTATCGTACCCGACATAAAAAAAGCTGAAGAACGTGATAAGCGTAGCGATAACAAGTGGCAAAACATTAGGAATTATATCCGTTTTAACAGCAGCAAACCTGGGCCATTTGCCATAGCCATTACCGCATAATTTCCAATTGGCCGTATTCATTTATTGACGATCAAGTTTTTTTAAAAATCCTTATTGACTTTAACAAATAATATGCCGGCTTGTTGTTTCAATTAAACCAGTTGAAAAGCTGGCAGCACTTGTTGGCAGCCATCATAAGTTAATAACCTGGTATTCAATAACTTTTGAATAATTAGCGATTAAGCCACAACCACGAAAAAAATAAATTACATCAATTTTAAAACAATTGCTTAATTATTAAATTAATCTATATTGAAAAAGTAATTGATTTATCTATTAACTGAAACAATATTTATATTAAATGAAACATATGAAAAAAGTCGCCTTAATTACAGGAATAACCGGCCAGGACGGATCATATTTAGCAGAATTTTTATTAGCAAAAGGCTATATAGTTCACGGCGTTAAACGAAGAAGCTCTTTATTTAATACAGACCGTATTGACCATTTATACCAGGACCCGCATGAACCCGACCTGAATTTTGTGCTACACTTCGGGGATCTATCCGATTCAACAAACCTTATCAGAATCATTCAGCAAACACAACCTGATGAGATCTATAATTTGGGTGCAATGTCGCATGTGAAAGTAAGCTTTGATACACCTGAATATACTGCGAACGTAGACGGAATCGGGACCCTTAGGATATTGGAAGCTGTAAGAATTTTAGGCATGGGAAAGAAAACCAAAATATACCAGGCATCAACTTCCGAATTATATGGCTTGGTACAGGCAGTTCCGCAATGCGAAACAACGCCCTTTTATCCGCGCTCTCCATACGCCGTAGCCAAAATATATGCTTACTGGATAACCGTTAACTATCGTGAATCATACGATCTTTTTGCATGCAACGGCATCTTGTTCAATCATGAAAGCCCACTGCGCGGAGAAACATTTGTAACCCGTAAAATAACCCGTGGGGCCGCAAAAATTGCCATGGGCCTACAAGACAAACTTCATCTGGGTAATCTGGATGCGCAACGCGACTGGGGGCATGCTAAAGATTACGTGGAAGCAATGTGGCTGATATTGCAACAAGAAAAACCCGACGACTTTGTTATAGCCACCGGTGTTACCACTACCGTGCGCGAATTTATCAGGCTTGCATTTGCAGTGTTAGGAATCACAGTAGAATTTAGAGGTGACGGTATTAATGAGGTTGGATATGTAGCCAGTTGCAGCAATCCTGATTATTTGTTGGAAACAGGTAAAATAGTTGTTGCTGTTGACGCTAAATATTTCAGGCCGACTGAGGTTGATCTTTTAATCGGCGACCCTACAAAATGCCAGCAGAAATTAAACTGGCAGCCTAAATATAACTTACAAGACCTTGTTGAAGAAATGGTAAATGCTGATGTTGAGTTGTTTAATAAAGAAAAAATATTAAAAGACTCGGGGTATTTAATCAAAAATCAGTATGAATAGCAATAAGATGTTCTTAAACGAATGACACGCAGTCTATTTATATTGGTCGTAGGATTATTTAAATGTAAAGGTTATACATCTATTAGTAAATAAATCATGAATTATTTTAACGATACTATTGTTCCATACCCTAAAGAAAAAACAATTTTTAGGCTTTTTGAAGAACAGGTGCTGAATACCCCTGAGGCAACCGCTATTCAAAAAGGAGCTAACAAAATTACATATGATGAATTAAATAAATTAGCTAACCGTGTTGCTCATTCTCTGGTAACTGAGGGTGTTTTACCCGAAGATAATATCGGGCTGTTGATATCACGCGATTTTGATATGATAATAGGCATGCTGGCTATAATGAAAGCAGGCGGCGCATATGTGCCTATCGATCCTGAATACCCTGTTGACAGGCAGGAATATATTTTCAATCAGTCAAAGTTAAAAATGGTCATCTCAAACAGCGATTACCCGTTAAAGACCATTATAGGCGGGGAACGATTTTTGAAAATTAATTTCATGAGCCCTGAAGGTTTAAACGAAAACAATCCTTCATTGAATGTTTCTTCAACTCAATTAGCTTATACAATTTATACATCTGGCTCAACCGGCCGGCCCAAAGGGGTAATGATCGAACACCATAGCGTGGTAAATCTTATACAATGGGTTAATACTCAATTTAATATCGGAGCAAAAGACCACCTGTTATTTATTACCTCAATGTGCTTTGACTTATCGGTTTATGATATTTTTGGAATGCTTGCAGTTGGTGGTACAATAATTATAGCCGAGAATAAAGAAATTCAAGATGTACAACTATTGCAAGGCATGCTGATTGATAACAAAATCACTTTTTGGGATTCCGTTCCCACTACTTTAAACTACCTGGTTCAAAACCTTGAACAAGAGCAGCCAAACTATAGGTATGAAGGATTACAAACAATGTTTTTGAGTGGCGACTGGATACCAGTGGATTTGCCTGACAGGGCAAAAAAGTTTTTTCCAAAAGCTCAATTTGTAAGCCTGGGTGGCGCGACCGAAGCAACCATTTGGTCGAACTTTTATGTGGTAAAAGATACGAACCCAGGATGGCGAAGTATCCCTTATGGTAAACCCCTTAACAATAATTTTTTCTATATACTGGATGAGCAGCTGCAAAATGTCCCCGTGGGCGAAAGCGGAGATCTGTATATCGGGGGTGCAGGTGTGGCGCGTGGTTATGCTAATGATCCTGAAAAAACTAATGCCGCCTTTATTCCTGACCCGTTTAATACAGATTTAGGCGGAAGGATGTACCGCACAGGAGATACCGGCAGGATGATGCCCGATTTTAATATGGAATTTTTGGGCCGTAAGGATAACCAGGTAAAAATTAATGGCTTCAGAGTTGAACTGGGCGAAATAGAGAATGTGTTAAATAAAAGTAATTTAGTTAGAGGCGCGGTTGTATTAGCAAAAAAAGCACCTGATGGCAATAAGCGGCTAATGGGTTATGTTGTGCCTGATGGAAAATTTGAAAAGGAACAGATAATTACCTACTTAAAAGCTAAACTTCCTGATTATATGGTTCCGGCCATGTGGATGGAAATAGACAAAATGCCCCTTAATTCGAATGGTAAAATAGACAGAAATGCTTTGCCGGATTTTACAGAGAATTTATTGCACAAAAAAGGCTTTTTACCGCCCGAAACCGCGACAGAAAAAATATTAGCGGCTATTTGGCAAGAGTGCATGAACCTGAATAGCGTAAGCGTTGATGATAATTTTTTTGCGCTTGGCGGGCATTCGCTTATGGCAATACAAGTTTTATCAAAACTAGAAAAAAAGCTGGGGCAGAGTTTTCAGCTGGCTATTCTCTTTAAACATCCCAGCATCCGCTCGTTAGCAAATTTTATTGATAACGACAAAAAAGAAACAACCTATACATGTTTGGTACCCATTAAGCCAACTGGAACCAAACCCCCGTTGTATATTATACACGGAGAGGGATTGAATGTGCTTAATTTTAGCAGCCTGGCCGCTGTAATGGATAAAGACCGGCCTGTTTTCGGGTTACAGGCAGCAGGACTGAACGGGATTGACGAACCGCTGGATAACTTGCCTGATATTGCAAAATTCTATCTCAACGAAATTATTCGGCATAATCCTTTAGGGCCATATCTTTTAGCAGGTTATTCATTTGGCGGCTATGTTGCACTGGAAATACGTAAACAAATGGCCACCATGGGCAAAGAAGTAGAAAAACTGATAATGTTTGATACTGATGCCGAAAAATCAGAATATAAAGATTGGTATTACATTTTGCCTAAAAAGGTTAAAAGGAACATGCCTGTTTTATTATCGTTTTTAAAGTCGTCAATACTTCATCCCATCGCGAATTTTAAAAATCAAAATAAAAATTCTTCATCCGGGTTTTTAGCAAAATATTTCTTAAAAAAGGAAACCAGGAATTTTTATCAGCTTATTAAAAAGATAAAAGACAAGCATTTATATGCTTTCAGGAACTATAAAATGGAGCCTTTTGATGGTGAGGTTTACCTGTTTAAAGCAAAAATATGCGTGCATTATGTTTATGATAATGAGTTTTTGGGGTGGAAAAAGTATGCGCTGAGAGGTGTTAAACTATATGATGTACCCGGCGATCACTTAACTATGATCCTGCAGCCAAACGTTGACGTGTTTGCCGCAATTTTGGGCGATGCTTTAGATAACAAGGCACAAAACCGGGAAAATAAAGGTGCATATGGTGCTTATAAAAATAATGAAACTATTGAAAAACAAATTAAACTGCCGCTTAAAAGTACGGCCTGAAATGTTAATATTTTATAAAAATGGTAGTACCTGTAACAATAGAAAATCTGGGTGATTGCGTATCAGCTTTTTTAAAAGCCTATAACGGGCCGCCGTGGAATTACAACTGGACGTATGAGAAAGCGAAACAATATCTTTCTGAATATATGGGATGCAGCCAATTTGTTGGTTTTGTTTTGTATGACGAAGAACAGGTAGTGGGCGCAACTTTTGGCCATACTAAAACCTGGTGGACGGATAAACAATTTATGATTGATGAATTTTTCATCGCAGGTGAAAAGCAACGAATGGGTTATGGTAAAAAACTGATAGGCTTTTGCGACCAATATGCAAAGGAAAATCAAACCGGCTCGATAATGCTTATGACGAACCGCTATATGCCTTCATATGGATTTTATGACAAGGCTGGCTATACCACAACCGAACAATACATTTTTATGTTTAAACAACTATTATGAAACAATATGATAAAGAACCTGCTTACCTGAAAACACATTAAAAAAAACTATTTCCGGGATATAGTTTTTTTAACCGTTAAGGATTTGATTTTTTTGGCTTACTGCCCGACTTAATTTTATAGCGTTACCTACCCGAAACTAACGGCCTATTAAACGTCGGCATACTTTAAATTATTATGAAAAACAACATCACGTTAATTACTTTATTGGCACTTTCTCTGCTTATTTCCTCCTGTAGTGTATTTAAAGACCAGGGATATAAAAACGTATCGTACTTTCAAAACTTGGATCATACCGGTTTTCACGAAGAAAAAATTAACAACTATACCCCCTTTAAAATCCAGTCTGGTGATATTTTGGGGATAAATGTAAATAGCAGTATCAACCAGGAAGCGGCTTCAGTGTTTAATACCAGCACTAACCGCCTTGCCGGAGCAAACCCCGATGCTATAAATCCTGTTTATGGTTTTAAGGTAGATGCGAACGGCAATGTGCAGTTGCCATTGGTGGGCAATATGAAGGTTGTCGGAATGACTACCGATGAGGCAGCTAAAGTGCTGACGGTAAATCTGCTAACCTATCTTAAAAGCCCGATAGTAAATATTCGCATTTTAAATTTTAAGATCTCGGTTTTTGGTGATGTGTTAAGGCCCAATGTATACAACATTCAGAATGAGCGGATAAATATTACCGAAGCCATAAGCCTTGCCGGGGATCTGAACATCACCGCGAACAGAAAAAATGTTTTGCTGGTGCGAGAAGAAGAAGGCAAACGAATGTACTTTAATATAGATCTGACTAAAAAAACCCTATTTGATTCGCCCTATTATTATTTACATAATAATGATGTTATATATATAGATCCCGATAAAACTAAATATGATTCTGTTAGCCGAAACTATAAGCGTGCTACTTTAGGCCTTACCGCACTTTCAATTGCCGCGGTTGTGCTTTCGGCATTCTTTGTATATCATCGCTAAATTTCCACTATTCATTTAAAATTATGATTAATCAATCGATAGCTAATAATAAATACCCTCAAACCAATGATAATAATGATGTTATTAATTTGAGGACATTGCTTGCCAGGTATGGCAATTATTGGCCGCTATTTGCCTTTTCCTTTGCTATTGCAATAGCAGGTGCACTTTTTTATCATAAATATGTGCCTCCTACCTATGAAATTATGGCTACTCTTGAAATTCAGGATATTAAGGACAACTCCCCTGCTGAGAAAACATCATTAGTCGATTTCCAGCAACTAGACCAGGTGAATGCGCCAAAAGTAGTAGAAAATGAAATGGAGATATTAAAATCAAACCAGATCATAAAACAAGTTGTTGATTATTTCCAGCTATGGGCCAATTATAAAATAAAACGCGGCCTTTTGAAAGATTGGGATATATATGGCATAAGCCCTATCAAAATAAATTTGTTAAACTATTCTACACCAATTACACCGCAAAAACTCCAATTCAAAATTATTGATACAAATACGTATATTCTCACGGGCGATAAAAATGACCATGTAAAACATCATTTTGGCGATGTCATGACTGATAAAATAGGCTCCTGGAGTATTACAGCAAATAATAATATTAAACATTACGTTAACAGCGTTGTCGAGGTGGGAATAAAAGACCCGGAGACAACCATTTTAAATTATCAGAATTCGTTAAAGATAGAGGCGCAGCAAAAGCCGGCCACTGTTATCAATATTTCCGTTAACGATTACAATGTTGAAAGAGGCGAAGATTTTATAAACCACCTGATCTATTTTTACAGGCAAGCTGAAGTCACCGAAAAAAACAGGATCGCAAAAAACACACTTCAATTTATTGATAACAGGCTTGATTCGCTTTCAGGGCAGCTTAATAATGCTGAGAGCAAAATAGAGGGGTACCGCAGTCAAAATGAATTAACTGATGTCAATGCACAATCGCAGATATACCTGCAACAGATGCAACAGAATGGTGAAAAATTGAATGATATTAATACCCAACTAAACATTATTTATAAAATAGAAGATTATTTAAACCAATCAGGTAATAACAGCAGCGTTCCATCAACATTGGGCATTACAGATCAGCACCTTGTTGATCTGGTGCAAAAGCTATCAGACGTACAACTGGAGCGGAACAGGCTGCTTGCTACATTGCCCGAAAAAAATCCGGCGTTCGAGCCATTGAACAATCAAATTGCCGCGCTTAAAGCTGCCATTAAAGAAAATATAAAAAACATAAAATCCTCAATGCTTACTACCCGGCAATCACTACAGGGTTTTAAATCAACTGTTCAATCTTCAATAAAAAATGTCCCAGTGCAAGAACATCAACTGGCCGGGATGGGGCGCCAGCAATCAAACAAAACAGCTTTATATAATTATTTACTGCAGCAGCGCGAGCAAATATCATTAACTTATGCTTCAGCAGCTTCAAATGTTCGTTTAGTTGATGCTGCTCATATACTTCCGTTAAAAACTTCAAAAAAATACATTCCGTTTGGAATAGCCTTTTTGTTTGGCTTACTTTTCCCGGTAGGGTTTATTCACGGAAAAGACATTATAAAAAACGCGGTTAACAGCCGCAAAGAAATTGAGCAAAATACCGGCGTTACTGTTCTTGCCGAATTTAGCTTTTTGCGCCTGGCATCGCCTATCATCTTTAATGATAAAAATAATAAGGACAATTTTATATTGATCGAACAATTTAGGCATTTACGTTCACGGCTAACTTCGCTCAATCCGCCGGGTTCAAAAAGTGCGGCAACCCTCATAACCTCAAGCGTGGCGAACGAAGGAAAGAGCTTTATTAGCAGCAACCTTGCGGTAGCTCTGGCAAATGCTTCTAAAAAAACCGTTTTGCTTGAAATGGATATCTATAAACCCAAAATCAGTAAAATATTTGATTTGCCCGGTACACCGGGATTAACTGATTATCTAAAGGGGAAAGTGGACATACAAAAGGTTGTGCAAAATTGCGATCAGTACCCCAATCTTTCAATTATTTCAAGTGGCGAGTTTATTGATGATTTTTCTGAGCTTCTGGACCAGGAATTATTTAGAAACCTGGTTGAAAAATTAAAAGCAGAATATGACCATGTACTATTTGACACACCTCCCGTCCATTCTATTAACGATGCTATTACACTTGCCAAACATTGTTGTAACACTCTTTACGTGGTTCGTTATAACCATACCTCAAAAACCTTATTTCCTTTTATTCAAAAACTGCATGCAGAAGAATTGCTTCCTAAAATGAACATCATATTTAACGGTTTAACTGGTGGCAGGGACAGCGAAGGATTCAAATATGAAAACTACTATAAAAAATAAAAATGTAAAACGTTGTCTGCTTAATTTCCGGTTTCCTTAAACATAGGAATGGTAGTTGTTTGAATTATAGGAGCGATGATGAAATAAATTATATACAGTGATAAAATTAAAAAAATATATCAACTCATTAATTAAGGGGAGTAAGGAAAGGACAACAAAGGTAAATTTCAATATCGCTGTTTCTTTTCTTTTAAAAGCGGTAAGCATTATAATTGCGTTCCTTACCATTTCATTTTCGCTAAAACTGCTTGATACGAATAAGTATGGTGTCTGGCTCGCTATTTCCTCGACAGTCGGCTGGATCAGTATATTGGATATTGGTTTAGCTAACGGGCTAAGAAATAAGATAGCTGAATATTTGGCTGTAAAAAATTATAAGGAGGCTAAAATTGCTGTATCATCAACATACGCTATTTTGATGATTATAATGATTCCTATCTTGTTGCTATTTGGCATTTTTTTAAAATTTGCCCATTGGAACTCCATATTTAATACAAAACTTGATGAAAAAGAATTGACATTAACTATAGCTGCTGTTTTCATCGGGCTGCTGCTGCAATTTTTTTTAAAGCCGATTTCTTCTATTCTGCAGGGCGATCAAAAAATTTATAAATCAAACCTCATCCTATTGATATGTAACTTTGTCCCCCTTATTCCCATTATCTTCTTTAGCAAATATTTGCATGGTTCAATGTTCGCGCTGGCCCTGGCCCAAACCATACTGCCTGTATTTGTGCTACTGATTTATACAATTATATTATTTCATACTGAATATGCACGTATCAGACCGTCATTCAAACATATAAACCTGACTAAGAGCAAATCGTTGTTCGGGCTAAGTTTCGCCTTCTTTATAGTACAAATAGCCGGCGTTTTCCTTTACTCGACTACAGAGCTGATCATAACCCGTGAATTTGGCGGATCAGACGTTACATTGTTCAACCTTTTATTTAAATATTTCTCAACAGCGGGCTTAATCCTCAGCATTATCCTGAACACCTACTGGAGCGCGTTTACCAATGCGTTCGCGCTGAATGACTTTATCTGGATTATGGCCAGTATTAAAAAACTGGTCAGGATAGCCGGCCTTTTTTTAGCCGTTATAGTTTTGCAGCAATTGTTAATTGTACCCGTGTTTAAATTATGGGTGGGCGAAAAAATACATGTACCATTTATGCTTAGTTTAACAATGGTTGTTTATTTCAGCGTAAATCTGTTCACTTCGATCTATTCAATAGTATTAAATGGTACCGGCAGAGTAAAAATGCAGGCGATTGTCTCTATCACAACCGCAATTTTACATGTGCCCGTGGTGCTGTTTTTTATCCGGTATTTTCATTGGGGACTAAACTCACTGGTATACTCCAGTATTCTGTGGTCGCTTATTCAGGTTTTTGTATGGAAATGGGAAATTACTTGTGTATTAAAAGCAGAACGGAAATTGCCAAAGGAAGAGTTAATAAACCCCGAATTAGTTTTTGAAACAAAACAAAATTAGGTATGTATTACTTCGTCACTTTACTTTTTGTTATTCTTTCAGCAAAGGCCTCGTTTTTTGACGTTACCAATATGTGCTGGGTTATAATTGATATAATTTTTTTGTGGGTTGGTTTTAAAAAAGCACGGTTCCATAAAAGCGATGTAGAATTATTCGGAAAATTTTCGCTGATATATATTACCTTTTGCACCCTACGGTCGGTCTTCTTAATTCATTTACCGGCCAGTTATTACCTTAATGATGTTCTATTCCTGTTTAAATATGTCTTCACCAGTTTTCTTTTTTGCGCGGTTTTAAGGGATCAGGCAATATACTACCTCACCAAAGTAATTTTTCAACTCGCAATTCTTTCTTTGCCGCTATACTGTTTACAGCTAGTAGCCGGCGACGCGGTTTATGCTCTGGGGAAAGCTATCAACTTACCTGATCCACACTTTAGCGGGTATGTTAATTTTTTAATTTTCACGTATGTAAAACTCCACCATATCCGCAATTCTGGTTTTTCATGGGAACCCGGTGCATTTGGTTTCTTTTTAAACCTGGGGCTCTTAATGCATTTGGTAACCAATAATTTTAATTTTGATAAACGTGCCAAATGGATAATGTTGGCTATAGTTACCACACTGTCAACAACCACTTATGTAGCTTTTGCCTTCATAATATTATTATATTTTAGGGGAAGAGGCGTAAAATTTATTACTGTGTTTTTTTTTATCGGGCCAATACTTTGTGTTTTGGCATCAATGATGCCTTTTATGTTTGATAAGATAGTGGCAACTTATAATAACGATTTGGATGATATGAAAAATATCCAAACACTAAGCGACTGGTATATTCAGCGGGGAGAAACAATGCCATTAAACAGGTTTGCCAGTATCTTGTACCTGGCCGGGGTATTTGGTTATAATCTGATCTGGGGTGTATCTAATATTTACAATGAAACTATACCGCTCATCAAACACTTAAACTTGTCAAATGGCATATTCGCGTTTATGGCACAGTTTGGCGGAATCGGTTTATGCTTTTTGATGTATAGATGCTACCTTTTTTTCAAAAAAAATACGTGCAGCATCGAGTTGAGTATCTACAGTATAATGGTTATTCTTATTTCCGGGTTTGGCGAAGGCATTTTCGTAACCTCGATAATTCTTTGCTTTTTGTTTTTATATCATTATTCCGTGCCCTGGTTTACCAACCGCGAAGTTGAATTTGATCCTGTCGGGCCAAGAAACTCTAAAATGGTTATAGCTGAATAAAATAAATGTACATTATGGTGGATGATGAAAAGCCACCATAATCAATTAAATAAAATTAATATGAAAGTTTTATGGTTTTCTTTATCACCCGGTTTAAGTGACGGTTATTTAAATAATAATTATGAAGGTATAGGTTGGATAAAATCGCTTGAAAAAAACATTCAAAATAAAGTCGATCTTTCAATAGCATTCTATCATCATAAAAAAGTAGCGCCATTTAAATTGGGAGCTACCACTTATTACCCAATTGAAATGTATAGAAATGGCAACTTAACCAAAATTCAACGGCGATTGTTAAACGCCATTGAAACTGAACACGATATACAGTTGCTTTTAGAGGTTATAAAAGAAGTTAAACCCGATCTTATCCATATACACGGAACCGAGGGCGCTTTTGGTTTGGTTCAAAAATATAATGATATTCCTACGGTGGTTTCAATCCAGGGAACTATTACGGTTTACCAGTATAAATTCTTTTCAAAAATTTCCTGGTTTGATGTAATGAAGTACTCAAAACTTAAAAACATCCTTTTCTCCAGAACATTTATACATGTTTATAAGCTATTTAAAAAAATGGCGGCAAGAGAGCAGGATATCTATAGAAATTCAAACCATTTTATAGGCCGTACCGCGTGGGATAGACGAGTAACAAAGGTTTTGGCTCCCTCTGCAAGGTACTACCACAATGATGAAATTTTACGAAACGGATTTTATACCAATAAATGGTCATTTAAACCTGCTGCTAAACTGCAATTGTTTACTACTATATGGGGGAATATCTACAAAGGGTTAGAAACCTTATTGGATTGCGCCAGCTTGCTTGATAATATTAATCTTGACTACGAATGGCACGTTGCAGGCATAAGGTTAAATGATGAGATTGTGCAAATAGCATCAAAGGGCAATAAGCACCCGGTGTCAGCAAATATTAAATTTGGGGGAATGATAAGCGAACAAAAATTGATTGAGGGCTTACTACATTCACACATATATATCGCCACTTCGCATATAGAGAATAGCCCTAACAGCTTATGCGAGGCTTTAATTTTGGGTGTACCATGTATTGCTACCAATGCTGGTGGAACCGGTAGCCTAATGGAAGACAACAAGGAAGGTATTTTAATACAGGATGGAGATCCGTATGCCATGGCCGGTGCAATTATGGAGTTGCAGGATAACTATGATAAAGCAATTGGTTTTGGTGCAAAGGCATGTGAACGTGCCCTGCTAAGGCATGACCAGGAAAAAATAACCAATGATCTGTTATCGATTTACAGAACAATTTTAGAAAAGCCCCATACATTTTCACCCTTAACTTTTACAGATGCTGAAAAGAAGAAAGTTATAGCTGCAAACAATTAAGATATTTTAAAGTATATAAAAATAGTACCCTAAAATAATAACATGAAAATAGCCGCGCTAAGTTGCTCATATAATAGAGTAAAAACAACGAGCAGATTTTTAGAAAGTATTGTTAACCAGGAAATTCCGGACGGTTGCACGCTGGATGTATATCTTTTAGACGATAATTCACCTGATGGAACAGGCGAATATGTTAAATCTTTCTTTCCCACTGTTCGTATCGAAAAAGGGTCGGGCGCTTTATTTTGGGCCGGCGGAATGCGTACTCTTTGGAAAAGGGTAATGGCTAAGGAAGATTATGACTTCTTTTTATTGCTTAATGATGATGTTGTGCTCAAGCCGGATGCAGTTAAAAATTTGATGGCGGCCCGCAGCTTATCAAATTATAAAGAAAATATAATAATGGGTACCGTTTTAGACGGATCTTCGCAGTATATAACTTATGGCGGCTTAAAGCTAACCAATAAAATTACAGGAAACGCCGTATTCCTGAGGCCCGATAATACAAAACTGCAGGCTTGCGAAATTGGCAATGCCAATATTATGCTGGTTGATAAGGCAACTGTAAAAAAGATAGGCATTTTATCAGAATTATACACTCATGGGATAGCCGATTATGATTATACATTAACTGGTATAAAAAATGGCGTTAAGGCTTGGGTTGCCCCGGGATATTACGGTTGTTGTGATAACGACCATATAATGACCTGGCTGCCGCATGGAACACCTTTAAAAAAGCGGGTGGAATATTTATATAGTCCCAAAGGTTTGGGGTATAAACAATTTTTACGTTATACCTGGGAACATTTTCCCTTGTCATTGCCTATAATTTTTGTTAAGCTTTGGGTAAAAACATTGTTCCCGCTTTTGTATGATAGGTACAAAAAGAACATACTGTTATCTAAAAACAAAACTTACCAACATAGCTAAATTTCATTCCCTTTAACTTAAATTCATCGGCCTATAACTGTGCTGAACGAAGAAAATATATTTCGGCATACGATGATAAAAAGCCTTCAGCCAAAATGAAAATATTGATCATACACACCGACTTACCCGCCTATTGGAAGCGAAGGATCATCTATTTAAGGAATTTTCTAGCCACATATAATATTGAGTTTTACACCGTTGAGCTTTTTGGCAAAGGTTCGCCCTACGAGTTTGACCTATATAACAAAACTGAAACATGTTGGGATTGTCTTTTCCCGGATAATAGTAACCAGCAACTTACAAAATATCAAATAAGGGACAAAGTATTTTCGAAGCTGGATGAAATTAAGCCAGATGTAGTTATTGCAGGATCAATAGTTTTTTACTCGGGTGCCCTTGCGTTGAGATGGGCGAAAAAAAACAAACGGAAATTTATAATGTTTGACGATGCAAAGGCTACTGATGTAAAGAGAAATATTTTAGTTCAGGGGATCAAAAATTTAATTACCCGACAGATAGATGCTTTGTGGTTACCATCAATCGATTATGAAGAAGGATATGCAGCACTGCTAAATAAAAAAAAGATACATTTCTTTTACGGATACGATTGTATAGACAATGAGCATTTTAAATATAAAGGCGAAAAGACATTTGATAAACAAACAATTATTTGTGTGGCAAGGCTGGTGCCGATAAAAAATATTGAAAATTTATTAAAGGCCTGGCGCGTTGTTGAAGAAAACAACCATAACTACAGGCTGTTAATAATTGGTGACGGCCCTTTGCTTAACGAATTAAAAGAAATCGCCGAATTAAATCTGTTGAAAAAAGTTAGTTTTTTGGGCGCCATGCCAAACGAAGAAGTGCTTAAATACCTGCATGGATCTGATGCATTAATTTTGTCTAGCTGGGCCGAAAGCTGGGGCCTGGTTGTAAATGAGGCCATGGCAGCCGGTTTACCAATATTATTAAGCAATAAAGTGAATGCGGCAGGTTCATTGTTAAAAGAGGGGCTCAATGGGTATGGTTTCAGTCCGGGAAATGTATCAGAAATGCAGCAAAAGATTGTTGATTTTATCGAGTTACCAGAAACTGCCAAAAAACAAATGTCGGTTAATTCATTAAAAATAATAAACACAATGGATTTTGAAAATATGGGTCGCGAACTATACACAACATTAAACTGGCTTGCACCGCGGCCCAACAATAAACCCGGGCTGCTTGCTTTGCTGCTGATCAACTTATGGTACGGACGTTACAATACTGCGGGTTGGGATAAAGCGGAAGACCTAATTGATAAACGATTATTTAGATAAAATTATTTCAAAATATTATCCAATAAAAAAGGCCGTTAAGTTATTAACGGCCTTTTTTATTGGATAAATATATTATTATCTACAGCATAGTTATTATGGTTGCAGGAAGTATGGCCGCTGTAATATTGGCCCCCCAAATATTAGTGCTCCAGCCAATGATCGTGCCGCAATTACCACCATCCCAGTTTGAATTTTGATAGCCGCCCGCAGCAGTAAAGTTTACCACGTTACCGCTAATTGTTGTAATGGAGCATCCGCTGGTTGAAGCATATTGATTCCATGCAAATGTACCGACATTAGTGAAAGGTGCCTGCGCGGCATATATTTGATTGTTTAAAATTGACATTACAGTACCGGCCGCTATAGCTATCCCGTATTGGCCCGAATTCACTAAAATATTCTCAGAAGCTGTTTGATAGCTGCCACCGCCGTCGCCCAACGCTATACCACCACCGGTTTTACTAGGGCCACCGCCCCTTATCCAGTTATAGGCAATAGTTATGGGGCTTGCAGAAGTACCGTTACTTTGAAAAATATTTATGGCATCTTCTGGATTACTTGACCCTAATATGTTCTCGAACTTATTTGACATTATTTTGTTCCCTGCTCCATAGCATGAAACAAATTGAACAAATTGTCCGCGTGGATATGGCCCCTGCATATTTAACATTTGATTATTGGTTATATATATCCCTGTACTTGTTGAAGCAAAAATGCCGCTCGCCACGTTATTAAAATAACAGTTGTCGATAGTAACATTTGTACAGTTATATAGATATACACCTACAGCGCTAACATTTGTACCGTTAACAAAGCGAGAGGCTGTAATATGTACATTAACGCAGTTTTTAAGCGATATTGCCGGCCCTGAACCTGCAGTAATTGAAAGGCCGCTGATGGTGATATTATTAACACCTGTATAAGAAATGGGCTCAGAGGTTTTGTAGGTAGCCGCCGCACCTGATATAGCATTAACAGTGGTTTGGGGCAATGTTGTTTGAGTGCTAGTACTTACCGGCGTTATTGCTGTTGCATCTTGTTGGCTTTTTTGAAGGACGCTTGCCGGCTTGGCTCCTGTATCTTTCTGGCAAGATGAAAATGCTAAAACAGATAATATAAACACTGAACTGAATAAACCCTGGGCTTTCTTTGTAAGAGTATTTCTTAACTTCATTTTAATAAATTAATTTAATGGTTTTGTATTCTTGTATATTAATTAGGAAATTTTGTATAGTTTAAGAGACGCTTAAAAAGAATATTTATTGTTGAATGCAAATATTTTTCTATTAAATAAAATTTATATTTATTATTTTCTCGTCAGTTATTATTAATTATTTAAAAGTTTTAACGCTGTTTACGACGAAAATAGAAAAAAGTTACAGGGATATTAATTTATAAATAAAAAAAGTAACTCTATCTTTAAAAAATCACATTCGAAAAATAAATTTTGGTACGATTTTTATTCAGCCATGCCATTTTTTTATTTTGCTTAAAATGAAATTTGGTATGATTTTTATGCAGGGCTTTTTTATATAACATTCTCATTGTTAAGCGTTATAGATAAAAAGAATCGTTTATTTGAGGATATTGGTGAAAGATTAAGGAGGATATGGATAGGTGTTAATAAGGTAAGGCTGGGAAATGTAGTGAGGATTGGCGTCAATAAGGATGTATAGCTATTAAGCCTTTATTTAAAATTTCCATTATAAAGCTTCAAAATATTATAATAAATTTCTTTAAATTATAATATATCTTATATTAGTTAAATATTCTATCGTATATTTGTTATTTATTAGAGGATATAAGTTTGTGCATGCCTTTATAAATCAAGGAGAAATTAAACCCATAATAGAAAATAATGAGCCGTCCAAATAGGGAGGGATTGGAAATTATTTATTACATTTGTTAAATTTTATATAAAAAATCCATATGATAAATATATTAAATACTATTGATTAATTTAAGAAACCAAAGGTTACTTCAGGAAATTTCCAGAGTAGCACTATAGTTTCAAATTTAAGTTAATGGTTTTTTAATTTAGTAATTATTAGTGATTTAAACAATGCATTCCTGCATAGAGCGATAATCAAAGATGTTTGAAATTGGTAAAAGAATAAAAACCCTGCGTCAGCAAAGAGGTTGGTCACAAGGTGATATTGCCGAATTATTGAATATTTCGGTACCCGCATTTTCTAAAATTGAATCGGATGTTACAGATGTAAATATTTCCAGGCTAAATCAAATCGCCGAAACGTTTGGCGTTCGTGTGATTGATTTAATTTCAACCCAGGTTGAGCCAAGTCAATCATTGCTGGATGAGTTAAAAGAAGCTAAAGATACAATAGTCGCACAAAGCGCAAAGATTAATCACTTACAGGAATATATAATAACACTTTACGAACAGTTGCAAAAAAAACAAGCGCAAGACATAATAACTGGTTAATTATATCTTGCGTGTGTCATTGGTATCCGCCCGGCTGCATGTTCTTATCTTATTGATTGGTCTCAATACGCATTTTTATCACCTTTAAAGGTAGATGAAAGCGTCTGCAATACAATCCGCATATCGAGCCAAAAATTCCAGTTTTTAATATACCAAAGGTCATGTTCAACCCTTTGTATCAACTGTTCATCAACTTTAATTTCCCCCCTGTACCCATTTATCTGCGCCCAGCCTGTTAGGCCCGGCTTAATAGAATGACGTTGCATATAACTGCCATGTAAACGAGAATAATCCTCTGTATGCTTTAACATGTGCGGTCTTGACCCCACTACCGACATATCACCTGCAAGCACATTAAAAAACTGTGGGAACTCATCAAGATTAGTACGCCTTAAAAATTTACCGACGCGTGTATAACGCCCATCGTTTTCAGTTACCTGCTTAATATCAGCATCGTCACTAACTTTTAGGCTCCTGAATTTGAGGCATAGAAATGGCCGGTTGTTTTTACCTGTACGATATTGCTTAAAAAATACCGGCCCTTCCGATTCCATTTTGATCAGTACGGCGATAATCGGTATAAGCCAGGATAGGATAAACACGATCACTAAAGAACTAAAGATAATATCAAAAGAACGTTTTTGCAGTTGGCCCGAAATTTCTGCCAGAGGTTCAGGGTTAAGCGAAATAATAGGTATATTATTGTCATTATTGTCAAATTCAAAACTATACTTATATTTTGAATGTGTACTAAAATGAGGCGCGAACTTAAATTTTATAAAATTATTCTGAGCATCATCGGCCAGCGAGTAAAGCTCATGCATTTTATCAGGCGAGATAACCGAATATATCTCTGAAATATTATTATTCTTTGCGTAGGTTAAACAATCATTGATCTTACCAAGCCACGAATATTTACTGTTAAAGTTATTCTCGTTATCGCCAAAAAAACCTTTGATCTCATAAAAAATTTGCTTTTTTTCAAGCTGTTCAATCAAAGGCGACGCATGCATTGCATTACCAATTATAACGACCCGTTTTCTGAAGATGCCCGTCTTTTCAATAAATTTAACAATACACATCATGGCCATCCGGCTTATAAGTAAAAACAGCCCGAACCATATTACATCAAGCAGAACAAAGTTTATTGTATCTACCAAAAAATTCAGGTCAAAAAACAACCAGGTAGTGAGTGCGAAAAATAGATAAGTTATAAATGTATGATTAAGCAATTCTTTTAACATGTATATTTTGTTATGGGTATAGATGCCAGCAACGTGAGAGCAAATAAGCCATCCCATATTATTAAACACAATTAGCAATGTATAATAATGAGCCTGGATATTCATCATATTATCCATATGCGCTATTAAAATTAAATGGATAACATTAAAAACAAAAAGGTCAACAAACAAAAAGGAGAACTTGGCTGGGGCATGTTTGGGTTTCATATCGTAATTAATCTAAGGTTGTATGGGATGATATACATTTTGCATCAGAAGTTAACGGCCGCATGGTTATACTCCGTGCAGCATGAGGCGAATAGTGTATTAAACTGTGGTTTGTCTTAAGTTTTTCCTGAATTAGTCTGTAAGCGAAAACAGGCCCATAGATCAGATATCTTTTATATAGTCTTCTTGGTTCGGCTACCATACGGCCCATCCACTCAAGGCCAAGACTTATCCATACTTTATTTGGCCTTTTCACCGTGCCGGCATAAAAATTAAATACGGCACCTATTGAGCATATATATTTAGCATTTAATTCCTTTTTGTTGGTAATGGCCCATTTCTCTTGCTTTGGCGCAGTCATTCCGATAAATAACACATCAGGATTTACTTCATTAACCCTGGCAATCATTTCCTGATTTTGCTCATAGGTAAATCTCTTGACAAATGGAGGTGAGTAAAAATGCCCTTTAATATGAGGATATTCCTTTTTTAATCTTTTTTCTATCTTTTCAAGCGTGCCGACTGATGAGCCCAGGTAAAAGCAGGACCCTTTTTTTTCATTTAATTCTTTTAATAGATAATTATGTAAATCGGCGCCGGTAACTCTTCTGAGCAAAGATCCGTTTAAAAATTTAGCTGCAGCAACAATGCCTATGCCATCAGGTAGCAGTATGTCCGAATTTTTTAAGGCACTTTTAAAATCGTCGTCCTGCTCGGCCATGCAATAAGAGTATTGATTGATTGTATTTATAACTGTTTTATGATTTGTGGTTAGTTTTTCAAGGTTGTCTGCAAATACTTCGTATCCCAAACAGTTGCAAGTAGTGTTAAACATTATTGTAATTTTTTGTGAGTTGTATTTTTTTAACTGCAGAATAATATTTTATTTTTTAAAATTTAATTTCGGTTCTTTATACTATAAAATACTTTTAAAGAATAATTAATTAAACTTCAACTTTAAATAATTTCTTCGCAATGGCAAATGCAAAAAATAAGCCAAGCACAGATTAGTGATATGATTTTTATACAACTTGTTGATAATCAAAATAATAAATTTTAATGTAAAATAATCCAAAGGTACAGACAATAGAAAAAAATTTATCCTAAGTAGACATTGTGTAGTGAATTACTGTTTAAAGTTTATTTGATATGTTTTTGATTAAAATGTTTTCACAAAATATTATTATTAACAATCAAACAATGATGTTGCACGAATTAAAAGAGAAGTGAGGTGTAAGAATATAACCTTTAAAATTTAATACTGTATCCTGCCACAATACAAGACTGTTGGTAATACTGCACTATATACTATGAGAAGTACAAAATAGCTGGTGTACTGTTATTTAAGCCGGATAAGGCGAGGATTTGACAAAATTCTATACTTACTGCTAATGCAGGGGTAATTTCTTGCAAAGTAGCGGAAACCTGATTTATTCCCATTCATCGGGCGGATCAGTATAAAGCATAAATGTAATCCAGGAAAAAACTCCAAAAACAATTAATATTATAATGGTTATAGTAGTATAAAACCATAGAGCCAACCCTGTAATTATAAGTATTAGGGTTAATAGTCCCGCCCTGAATAATGCTTTTAACATATCGAGATACAATAACAATAGGTTAAATATAATTAATATTTCACAAATCAGCCGACAATAATTTTATTGGGCATTTCTTTTTTTCACTGTTCGGCAAGCTTTTTGTTATCTCAACCATATTCAAAAAATAATGCTAATGTGGCGGGTTTGATGAGCATGTTGTACCGGTTTTACATCAATCCAGGCCAATACAGAAAATAAATAATTTGTTAAGATTTTAAAATATCTTGAAATGAAAAACACTCAAATTGTAAATTGCTATTGCTTTAACCCTTTGTGTAAAAGCACTATTTTTGGATCAAAAGAGAATATTGCTGTTCGCATACCTCTATCTCGTATATTATCAGAGTCAATACATTGTAAAGAGTGTAATTCCGAATTAATCTCAAAAACAACCTTGGAGCTTAAACAACAGATAGATCACTGTCTGCTTAAGCATACATCGGTAGAACTAAAAGAAAATACCAAAGAAAAGGTTTTCACCCTTCTATAAGCAAGCGCTGAATAGTTGCTTGGTTCCTTTCACCATCCACAGAAATATACAAATAAATAGTAATCTTGCCTTTGACTTAAATTCAAAGAAGGGTTTATCCCTTAAAAGCTTTGGTTTAAAGATGTAGTTATTAACGACCTTTTTCAGGTGTTTCAAACACTTTGAATGCCACAATCCAGTTTGAGGTAATGATTAAAGTCATTGATAAAATTGGCTTTCACCGACTTGCCGAATTACTATACACCATTTGGTGAATAAAATGGCGATTATCGAAAAAAAGAAAGCTGCAAATCAAGGATTTACAGCTTTCTGAATGATTTGACATCGATTTTTGTAGCCCGTAGGGGAATCGAACCCCTGTTTCTAGAATGAAAATCTAACGTCCTAACCCCTAGACGAACGGGCCATTTTAGGGCGTTTATTCCCTTATTTTGGGATTGCAAAGATATACCTTTAATGATAAATTAAAAATATTCTTTCAAAAAAATGTGCTTATTACTTTCAAACGGCAAAACTGAACTAAATCGGGCAAACAAAAACTGCTTTTGCGCATTGTAAATCTATCAAAGTATAAACTTATCTTTATTAAATAAAACCGCAAACCCATGAAGCCAAAGCAATATGACGTAATAATAATTGGTGCAGGGCAGGCGGGATTACCCCTGTCAAAAAAACTGGCAAAAGCAGGCAAAAAGGTAGTGCTGATTGAAAAACGATGGGTTGGCGGCACTTGTATAAATGATGGCTGTACACCTACAAAAACCTGGGTAGCATCAGCTAAAGCTGCATATATGGCGGCAAATAGCGGCCCGCTTGGTGTTAAAGTTAAGGGCTACAAGGTAAATATGGCCCAAATAAAAAAGCGCAAGGATGATATTGTAATGCACGCGCGCACAGGCAGCCAAAAGGCTATAGAAGAAACCACTAACCTCGACCTGGTATTTGGCGAAGCTATTTTTACAGGCATTAAAACTATAGAAGTAAAACTAAATAATGGTGGGACCGCGTTTTTTAAGGCTGATTTGATGTTTTTAAATACCGGCACAAAAACATTTATACCCGATATTGAGGGTTTGACGCATATTGATTATCTCACTTCAACCTCAATTTTAGAATTGGATAAAGTGCCTAAAAACCTACTGGTGCTTGGCGGCAATTATATAGGGCTGGAGTTTGGGCAGATGTTCCGCAGATTTGGTAGTAAGGTTACAATACTGGAAAAATCGCCAAGATTAATTTGGCGCGAGGATGAGGATATTTCTAACGAAATGCAGAAGATATTAGAGTTGGAAGGTATTGATATACAGACCGGTTCGCAGGCTGTAAAGTTTGAAAAATCTCAGAAAGGTAAAGTTGTTGCTACTATCAAAAATGCCAGAATTGAAAGAACAATAAAATTTAGTCATGTTTTGGTAGCCGTTGGCCGTAGACCCAATACAGAGACATTGAGACTTGATAAAACCGGTGTAAAAGTTGATGAGAAAGGATATATCATAGTAAATGACAAACTGGAAACCAACGTAAAAGGTATTTATGCATTGGGCGATGTTAAAGGCGGACCGGCATTTACGCATATATCGTACAACGATTACACCATTGTGTACCGTAACCTGATAGAAAAAACGAATTACAATACTAAGGACCGCCCTATACCGTATTGCATGTTTACCGATCCGCAATTAGGCCGGGTAGGCATAAGTGAAAAAGAAGCTAAAGAACAGGGTTTGGATGTAATAATAGCCAAACTACCTATGACCCGTGTGGCCCGTGCTGTTGAAACCGGTGATACCCGCGGATTTATGAAAGCTGTTATTGATGCAAAAACCAAAAAGATATTGGGCGCAGCCATTTTAGGTGCCGAGGGCGGCGAGATTATGTCTGTGCTGCAAATGGCTATGGAGGGTGGTATTACTTATGACCGGATACGCTATTGTGTTTTCGCTCACCCGCTGTATTCGGAGTCATTAAATAACCTTTTTATGCGCATTGACAATTAGCTGCTTATGATAAAGGTTGATCATTTAAGCAAATCATTCGGGAAGGTTAAAGCTGTGGATCATATCTCGTTCGAGGTAATGGAACAGGAGAACCTTATTCTTTTAGGCACCAGCGGCAGCGGCAAAACCACTACGCTTAGAATGATCAACAGGCTTATTGAGCCAACCGGCGGCAAGGTGTTTATTAACGGCGAAAATATTTTAGATCAATCGCCCGAGGTTTTGCGCAGAGGCATTGGTTATGTATTACAAAACAACGGACTGTTTCCTCACTATACAGTTGCCGCAAATATTGCCATTGTTCCCCAATTGCTTAAATGGGATAAAAAACGAATTAACCATCGCGTTAGCGAATTACTGGAAAAGCTACGCATGGATAAAACCTTCCTTAATGTTTACCCTGATGAATTGAGTGGAGGCCAACAACAACGTGTTGGATTGGCGAGAGCGTTAGTTGCTGATCCGCCGGTTTTATTGATGGACGAACCCTTTGGCGCGCTGGATAATGTTACCCGCTCAAAAATCCATGCCGAGTTTAAAGCATTGGATGAGTTAAAGCGCAAAACCATTATCATGGTAACTCATGATGTGCAGGAAGCTTTTGAATTAGGAGACAGGATCTGCCTGATGGATAAAGGTAAAATCATTCAAAACGGCACGCCAACCGAATTACTTTTTAACCCGGCTAATAGTTTTGTGAAGGATTTTTTAAAAGAACAGCGTTTGCTGCTTGAGTTTAAGGCTATAAGATTAAATGATATCTGGAGATACCTGGCACCTCAAACACCTAAACAGGGATCTGTTGACTTGCATGGCGACGCCAGTTTTTGGTCGGCCATTGAAAGTTTTAAGTTTGTTAATACAGAACATTTACATATCAAACATCATCAAAAAGATGAGTACCGGTCTGCCGGTTTTGAGGAGTTAATGGCGGCATTTTATCAGTATAAAAAACATCAGCCGCATGAATGAGCAGCAAACTTTATGGGGTTTTATGGCCCAGCAAAGCGATAAGTTGCTTACACAAACGTTGCAGCATATCGGGCTTACTTTTATCTCGCTTATAATTGCCGTGCTGGTTGGCTTGCCATTGGGTATTCTCATCGCCCGCAAAAAAAACTTATCCGGCTCAGTATTGGGAATTGCAGGGATATTACAAACTATTCCCAGCATTGCATTGCTTGGTTTTATGATACCATTGTTAGGTATTGGTGTTAAGCCGGCTATTGTTGCTTTGTTGTTATATGCGCTGCTTCCCATCATCCGCAATACCTATACCGGTATTACCGGGGTTGATGCAGCGGTTAAAGAGGCTGCAATTGCTATGGGCATGAGTAAATGGCAGGTACTTTTTAAAGTAGAGCTACCTTTGGCTATGCCGGTGATACTGGCAGGTATCCGTACCGCTACGGTAATCAATGTAGGTGTGGCTACGCTGGCGTCATATATAGCTGCGGGTGGCTTAGGCGAGTTTATATTCGGCGGTATATCGCTTAATAATACCAACATGATATTAGCAGGTGCTATCCCTGCAGCGTTGTTAGCCATTTTGTTTGATTTTTTGTTGTCGTTATTACAGCATCTGAATTTAAAAAAATTAAAACGTGCCGCTATTGTGTTGCCGGTGTTGCTTCTTGTAATGGCATCGTTCTATTTTATTCCATCAGCTTATGGCGACAAGTTAACTGCCGGTTTTACACCCGAGTTTATGGGTCGGCAAGACGGTAATCTGGGCCTGCAAAGCAAGTACGGATTAAAGATCCATACCATCGTTATCAGTGATGCGATTATGTATAAAGCCGCTTTTGAAAAAGAGCTGGATGTAATAAGCGGCTACTCGACAGATGGCAGGTTAAAGGCCTACGGACTGGTGGTTTTGGATGATGACAAAAAAATATTCCCGCCTTATTATGCCGCACCAATTGTGCGGGAGGATGCCTTGAAAAAATTCCCAGACCTTGAAAAAACATTAAATATGCTATCGGGCAAAATAAATGATAGCCTAATGACAGATTTAAACTACCGAACTGATTATCTTCACCAAAGCCCGGAACGTGTGGCTAAAGACTTTTTAATTGCACATAATTTATGGCAACCCCAACGCGGAGGAAATGGAGGGATTGTACGGATAGGCTCAAAAATATTTGGCGAGCAATATATATTAGCCAGTATGTACACGATGCTTATTAAAGGCTATACCAACTATGATGTAGCCACAAAAACCGGTTTAGGGGGCACAAAAATTTGTTTTGATGCGCTTACCAATAACCAGATAGACCTTTACCCCGAATATACCGGCACAGGTTTGCTGGCAATATTACACCCTCCGCAAAAAACAATTGACGTGTTAGCGGGCGACAGGGATAAAACGTATATTTATGTTAAAAATGAGTTTGAAAAACAATACCAAATTAAATGGCTGCAACCTATAGGTTTTAACAACGCATATGCTTTAATGATGCGTAAAAAACAAGCAGACGAATTAGGTGTTAAAACTATTTCAGACCTGAAAGAATATTTAGAGCGTAATTAAATCTGATGGACTTAACCGATTGTTATATAAAAGTTAGAAAACGTACCGAAAAGATTTGCAGCCATTTGCAGATTGAGGATTACGTTGTGCAGCCCGTGGCTGATGTTAGTCCGCCTAAATGGCATATTGGCCATACCACCTGGTTTTTTGAGACTTTTATATTAAAGCCCTATTTTGCCGCCTACCAGGAATATAATCCGGATTATAATTATGTATTTAACAGTTACTACGAAACCGTAGGCAACCGGGTAATACGCACAGACAGGGGTAATTTAAGTCGCCCAACGGTTAATGATATATACCGCTACCGCGAATATGTAGATGAGGCAATGGCTAAGTTTTTGTGCCATGAGCCAGCAGCAGAGGTAAAGGAACTATTAATCCTCGGCTTAAATCACGAAGAACAGCACCAGGAGCTTCTATACACCGATATTAAATACATATTGGGACATAACCCCTTATTCCCGGCTTACGATAGAAGTTATGGTTCGCCAAAAGTGGCGCAAAGCGATGCAGGTTTTATTAAATTAAATGAAGGTGTTTATGAAATTGGCTTTGAAGGCGAAGGCTTTTGTTTTGACAATGAATTAAATCGCCATAAAGTATATTTAAACAGTTTCGAAATTAGCCCGAATTTGGTAACCAATGCCGAATATTTAGAATTTATAAATGCGGATGGTTACTACGATTTCCGCCACTGGCATGCCGAAGGTTGGGATTGGGTAAAAACCAATCACATAGCAGCACCGCTTTACTGGCACATGATTGACGACGAATGGTATCATTATACTTTCCATGGGTTAGAACCGCTTAAATTAAATGATCCGGTTTGCCATATCAGCTATTTCGAGGCTTATGCTTATGCGGCATGGAAAGGCTTACGGCTGCCAACCGAATTTGAATGGGAGGCCGCGGCACTACAATTTGAATGGGGCAAAAGCTGGGAGTGGACAGAGAGTGCTTATTTGCCTTACCCCGGTTTTACAAAAGCTGCCGGCGCAATTGGCGAATATAATGGCAAGTTTATGGTAAATCAAAAAGTGCTGAGGGGGGCGTCAGAAGTTACATCACCGGGGCATAGCCGTATTACTTACCGCAATTTTTTTCAAACACATTTACGATGGCAATTTACTGGCATAAGGCTTGCTAAATAAATACATTAACCATTAAACGATGAACCAACCTGCCGCAAAACCCGAAATGATGGGCGTATCAAAGAATACAACAGCTATATTTTACGAGGATGTTATTAAAGGGCTGCAGTCATGCCCCAAACGCCTAAACTCCAAGTATTTTTATGATGCTAATGGTGATAAGCTTTTCCAGGAACTGATGAATTGCCCCGAATATTATCCAACTAAATGCGAACTGGAGATATTTTCTAATAAAACCGGCGCACTGGCACAATCTATAATTGCTGATGGCGATGGGTTTGACCTAATAGAACTGGGTGCCGGCGATGCCATGAAATCGAGCTACCTGCTAAAATATTTATTGGAGCAGCAGGCAGATTTTAGGTATTTGCCTATTGATATTTCAAGCAATGTAGTTAATTACCTTACCGTAAAGCTTCCGCTTACGTTGCCGGGCCTGCAAATTACCGGATTAAACGGTGAGTATTTTGAGATGCTTACAAAAGCTGCATCACTATCCAACAGGAGAAAAGTTGTATTATTCCTGGGGTCAAACATTGGTAACATGCCCGTAAAGGAGGCTACAGAGTTTTGCAAAGGGCTGCGTGAACATTTAAATCCCGGCGATATGGTATTGATTGGGTTCGATTTAAAAAAATCGCCAAAAACTATACTTGCTGCTTATAATGACAAAGGAGGCATTACAAAAAGATTTAACCTGAATTTACTGGAACGAATAAATCGCGAATTGAACGCCGATTTTGATTTAACCCAGTTTGATCATTACGCCATGTACGACCCCGAAAGTGGGGCCTGTAAAAGCTATTTAATAAGCCTGAAAGACCAGGTTGTAAATATCGGGGGGAAAGAAAATGTGCGGTTTATTAAGGATGAATATATTTATATGGAGATATCTCAAAAGTTTACCATTATGCAAACCGATCAAATGGCGGCAAACACGGACTTTCACCCGGTCGATCGTTTTTTCGATAATAAAAAATGGTTTGTTGATGTGATTTGGATGGCCGGGTAGAACAGCCCCTGCCTGGTCCTACCTGAACCTACCTGATTAGAGGTTGACGATGCAGGTGTATAGATTTCTCCCTATGGTCGAAATGACACCTAAATATAATCTGTATACCAATTACCTCGATGCGTAAACAACTGTTGGTTCGCTTGCCTTTGGCGGGGTTTTTACTTTGCTAAAATGGGGGCAGCCGCAATCTTTCTTAAAAATACTGCATGCCGAAAGACTTAATATGCCTAACAAACCAAGTATTATAAATTTACTTTTTAACATATTTAATTGCTCCAATTGTTACTAATATACTAAATGTGCCCATGCAAGCGCCAACTGCGTCGGCAAAAAGGTCGTTCCAGTCCCCACTGCGCCAGGTAAAAACCAATAATTGCAATAATTCTATCAGGCCGCCAAATAAAATAGCCATCATAGTTATTACAAACGCAGTTTTATACGATAGCATGCCACTATTTTGTTGCCTTATAAAACCATTACAGCAAAATACAACAAACACAAAGAAGAATCCGCAATGCACCAATTTATCAAAGCCGGCAAAAAACAAATGCGATTTCCCTACGCTGCTAAAATCAGCATTGCACATTATTAAAACAAACAAGGCCCACAAAATTGTGAGCCTTTGATATTTAATAAATTCTTTCATTAAGGTTATGCACCTACAAGGCCTTTATAGGCATCGGCAGATAATAGCGATTCAACATCGGCCGCGTTAGCAACTGTAATTTTTACCATCCAGCCTTCGCCGTATGGATCAGAGTTTACCAGTTCGGGCTGGCTGTCAAGGGCCTTATTAACCTCTGTTACCGTACCGGTAACCGGCATAAACAGATCAGACACTGTTTTAACAGCTTCCACTGTTCCAAAAATGTCTTCTTTGCTAACTTCCTTGCCTACCGAGTTAATATCTATATAAACAATATCACCTAATTCGCCTTGGGCAAATTCGGTTATGCCTATAGTAGCTACGTTGCCTTCTAATTTAACCCATTCGTGGTCTTTAGTATATTTTAATTCAGCAGGAAAATTCATGTTGCTTGATTTTATTTGGCCAAAAATAAGAAAACTTTAATCAACCCAATAAATTAACCTTATTAAACCGTATTTTTAATAAATATCAAATCCCTAACTTGATGAAAAGGATAGCACTATTAATTTGTACGGTATTTTCCGCATGCCTGCTGCAAGCATGCCACAGTAATAAAAATAACGAAGATGATTTGGACTATGGTACAACCAATACAGTTATTAACACCTCGAATAAAGTAACTATTATAGTTGGCAAAGACGATGCTAAATTTGTTACTGATATTGCCCAGGGCTGCCTGGCCGAAATTAAAATAGGCGAGTTAGGCAAACAAAAAGGACAGGATAAACGGATAAAAAATCTCGGCGCTATGATGGTTAAGGACATTACAAAAGGTAAAGGCCGATTAATTGCCCTTGCCAAAGCCAAGAAAATAACCCTGCCCGATTCAATTAGTGCCGATGAGCAAAAGGCTATTGCTGAATTAGCCAAAAAATCGGGTAAGGAATTTGATCACGCTTATCTGGATAAAATACAAATCGATTATAAAAAAGCGCTCGAGCAGTTTCAAAACACATCCAAACATGCTTTTGACCCGGAAATAAAAGGCTTTGCCGCAAAAAATGTATTGACCATACAGCGGCATTTGGATTTGATTGACGCGGTGCATGGGAGTATGAGGTAGTTAGTCTGTATTATTAAAAGACACTAATAAAGTAATCAGCTTAATTTGCGTTGAACATTTCTTTTATCTTATCAACGCTTAGGGGTTTAGAGATAAAGTTTTTTACCAGTGGATAAGATCTTGCCTTATTTATATCATTGCTAAAAACAGATGATGATATAATATAGATCTTGCTTTTACCTAACGGGTCAAGATTCAGGCGTTTGTATTCATCTAAAAACTCCCATCCGTTCATAATGGGCATGTTTATATCCAGCAAAATAAAATCGGGTAATAAGGAAGGGTCTTTTCTTTGTATTTCAACAAGCTCTTCAATAGCAAACCTACCGTTTAAACATGCAGATATAGCCGTATTTTCCACAGCTTTTTTTATTAATTTAATTGAAATGAAATTGTTTATTTCATCATCGTCCACTAATAAAATACTTACTGGTTTGCTATCGGCGTTCATATATTGGGTTTATACGGACTGGGGTTTAAAAGGTTAGTACTCCTATATGTTGTAAATATAAAAAAAACAATTTTATTTTGCTTGATAATAAATTAACAAAAAACAATAATACATAAACTTAATTTTAAAAAGCTATAGCGTAAGGCTTTAACTTTTAAGTAATTATACTGTCAAGCAAATATAATATTAATAAATAAAATGCAATAAAGTTGCATTTGCGTTATATTTGCAACATGACAGCAAAAAAACTGAGATCTAAACTGGATAGCATAGGTATGACTGCTTCTACACTATGCGCTATACATTGCGCTATTGTGCCTATGCTAATTACCTTTTTGCCTTTGGTTGGGTTAAGTTTTTTGGCTAACCCGTGGTTTGAGTGGGGCATGATTATATTAGCTTTACTATTAGGCGTGTCATCAATTTTTATGTCATACTTCAGTACCCATCGCAAGGCATTGCCATTATTATTACTGTTTGCAGGTTTTACATTGGTAATAACCGGTCATATATATTTAAGAGGCTTGATAGAGGCTATTGTTGTCCCTTCCGGAGGTTTAACCATAGCTTTTGCACATTTTGTAAATTTTAAATATGTGGGTATATGCAATAATAGCAACCAGTTTTTTCATTTAAAACATACACATAACGAGGAGCATTGAGCAAAGCCGCGATTACTTACTAAAAACAACCCTCTTTCCCGCTTGCGGAAGAGAGGGTCGGCAAGCGTAGCGGTGTCAGGGTGAGTAAACGGCGCGCTGTTTGTAATTGATTACTGATTGCAAAGCAAACAATTCCGCTAATTCTTAGTAATTTTGTAGGGATAACCAATGAACAATAATCAACAGTTTGAATATTTATTAAAAAGGCACCAGTTAAAACGGACAGAGCCCAGGCTAAGGGTATTGTCATTACTGTCTGCCAAAAGTGTTGCTATCTCACAGCCCGACCTGGAAAGTGTTATTGGCGATGTTGACCGGGTTACGCTATACCGTATACTAAGCGCATTCGAAGAAAAGGGCATTATTCATAAAGTATTTGATTTGAATGGGACCGCTAATTATGCCCTTTGCTCATCAGATTGTGCCGAGCATGATCATCATGACGAGCATTTGCATTTTAATTGCACATCTTGCAAAAAAGTATATTGCCTTGATGATCTGGATGTACAACCCGTAAAGCTCCCTGCCGGATTTAAAGTAGAAGGATTTAGTTGGAGTGCTACCGGTCTATGCCCAAAATGCAACAATAATAAAGAAGCATGAATCATACCTTATCGGCTAAATGAATAAAACCACCAGAAGTTTACAGGTACTACTACTAAACAGCGCATTGCTGGTATTATTTATCTTATTAAACTCATTTACCAACCCACCAGATTCTTCAAAAAAGAGCACGTTTCGTTTTAAAACAGTGGTGATAGACGCCGGTCACGGCGGTAAGGACCCCGGCACGCATGGCCTGCATGTTACCGAAAAAACCGTGGCGTTAGCTATCGCCAAAAAACTACGCAGGGCCATGCAGGAACAAATGAGTAGCGTTAATGTGGTAATGACGCGCGCCGATGATACTTTTATAGCGCTGGATAGAAGATCAGAGATTGCAAATGCGAACAATGGCAATTTATTTATTTCTATCCATTGTAATTCATCACCAGAAGGTACGGGCTATAGCGGCCATAAACAAAAAGGTACTATGATGCTGGTATATGGTTATCACCGCGTTAAAGAGCAACTGGAAGCCATTCGCGAAAACTCCTCTATCCTGATTGAAAAAGATTACCAGACTAAGTATAAAAGCTATGACGAGAATGACCCGGTAAACCGCATTTTGCTAAACGCTTATATGCAGAAATATCGTAAGCAAAGCATTATGTTTGGCGATTTGCTTAATAAAGAATTTAAGACCCAGGGCAGGCAAACCATTGGTGTAAAAGAACAAGGGATACTTGTTTTGGCCCACAGCGCCATGCCTGCTGTAATGATAGAAACCGGCTTTATTAATAACCCTGTTGATGAAGATTACCTTACATCAGACGCCGGACAGGATGAAATTGTACAGGTAATAATGAGTGCGCTTAAAGAGTATAAGGTTAAGACGGCGGTGCAGTAGCACTTTGTTGGACCAGGGTCGACGAGCATAGCGATGTCAGTGTGAGTAATCGCCGCAAGCTTAACAAAGCGATAAAGTATATGAATAGATTAATCAATTAATAAAACAACTAACCATGGATGAATTTGATAAAGCAATTGTACAAATAGGTATAAATAACTCCAGCGAAATAAACGGCGATCTGAAGGATTATTTCACTGTTATAAAAAAAGATAACGGCACCTATAATTTAAAATGGGAAAAAGACATTTCTACACATATACGCCATAAAGTAGCGGCTTTGGTTAAGAAGTATTATGTGCCGGAGGTTTTATAAAGTTGGGCGGGATTTATAAAATGTTTCTTATTTAAATTTAATCCCTAACTTTGGTTTTAACAAACGGAAATGGTGTCTTCCTACTCAACCGCCCTAAAAAAGCTGATGGCGCCTACAAAAATTTATTAACCCGCGGCATAGCCGTGCTTATTTTTGTAGGATATAACCATGAAAAAAATATTTACCACCACACACTTAGCTATCCTAAAACATTTAATCCGCTGGACGTTGATTACGCTACCCATAGCAATTGCTATAGGCAGTATGGTGGCCCTGTTTTTATGGCTGCTTAGCTGGTCCATACATTTCCGCTTTGCTCATCCCGAAATTTTATATGCGCTGCCTTTGGCCGGTATAGCCATTTACTTCACCTATAAATATTATGGTAAATCATCTGATAAGGGAAACAACCTTATCATGGACGAGATACATGAGCCCGGTGGCGGCGTACCCAAGCGTATGGCACCACTGGTATTATTAGCTACCGTTGTAACGCACCTGTTTGGCGGCTCGGCAGGGCGCGAGGGTACGGCTGTACAAATGGGGGGCAGCATTGCGCAATTATTTAGCAACTGGTTTAAATTAAATGCTGCCGATACCCGTATTATACTTACCGCAGGCATAGCAGCCGGGTTTGGGGCGGTATTTGGCACACCCCTAACCGGGGCAATATTTGCTATGGAGGTATTAACGCTGGGCCGCATTCAATACAATGCTTTGATCCCCTGCCTGGTTGCAGGCATAGTGGGCGATATAACCGTTGCGGCATGGGGTATTCATCACACCGCCTATCATATTGAAATTGTACCGGCTGGTCAGCATTTGTTTGCTGATTATTTGCCGTTTGATTTGTTGCTGCTGGCTAAAGTTATTATTGCCTCCATAGCTTTTGGGTTAACCAGCTTGCTATTTGCAGAGTCTGTTCATGGCGTTAAAAACCTGTTCAATAAATTCATCTTCCCAAAGTGGGCCATACCGGCATTGGGCGGATTAATAATTATCTCACTAACATTTATTATTGGCAAGCCTGATTATTTAAGTTTAGGGGTAGATGCAGAACACGCGGGGGCGGTTACCATACCATCGGCTTTTAATGCCGGCGGTGCCGATACCTGGAGCTGGCTATGGAAAACCATTTATACTACCATAACCCTGGGCACCGGCTTTAAAGGCGGCGAGGTAACCCCGCTATTTTATATTGGCGCAACGCTGGGCAATACCTTATCTGTATTAATGAATGCACCCGTTAGTTTGTTTGCCGCGTTGGGCTTCATTGCTGTTTTTGCCGGGGCAACCAACACACCATTGGCTTGTACCATTATGGGTATTGAGCTTTTTGGTGGTGAGTATGCTTTGTTTTTTGCAGTTGCTTGTTTTACGGCCTATTTTTTTAGCGGTAACTCGGGTATATACAGTGCGCAACGAATTGCTGTCCCTAAAATTTTCGAGGAGAAATCGCCGGACAAAATTATTTCCGACACAAGCAGTAAAAGACCAAATTATCTGAGCGGAAAATTGGTAAAGTATAAGATAACTAAGTAAGAAGTGATCACATTGATCTCTTTCATCATGCCAAATTTATTTTTGTTACTTTGTTACTAACAGATTGACAGCATGGGCTCTCCAAAACAAATTATTGAACACTTATTCAATGTAGCCGGGATCAAAATAAATGGCAATGATCCCTGGGATATAAGGGTGAATAATGAAAAAATATATGACCGTATCCTAAATAAAAACTCTTTGGGAATGGGCGAGGGTTACATGGAAGGCTGGTGGGACTGCGATGATCTGGACGGGCTTTTTTTCAGGATACTGGTAAATCAAATGGATGGGAGGATCCCTATTGATTTGGGTACGATATTAACCGTATTAAAAGCACGTTTATTTAACCAGCAAACCAAGGAAAAAGCAAAAGAAGTAGCCTATAAGCATTATGATATTGGTAATGACCTTTATAAAAAAATGCTGGATAAGCGAATGATATACTCCTGCGGGTACTGGGAAAACGCGCAAACTTTAGATGAGGCCCAGGAAGCAAAGCTTGACCTGATATGCCGTAAACTAAAGTTAGAAAGCGGTATGCGCCTGTTGGATGTTGGCTGCGGCTGGGGTGGCCTGGCTAAGTACGCCGCCGAAAAGTATGGCGTATCAGTAGTTGGTGTAACCCTATCAGAACCACAGGCGACAATTGCCCGTGAAATTAACAAGGGATTACCGGTTGACATAAGGGTGCAGGATTACCGCGATTTAAATGAACAGTTTGACAGGATAGTTTCGGTAGGTATGTTTGAGCATGTTGGTTATAAAAACTACAGCGCGTACATGGAAAAAATTTCAGCGAGTTTAACAACCGACGGTATTTTTCTCCTGCATACCATCGGCGGCAATACTACGGAAACCAGTACCGACCCATGGATAAACAAATACATTTTTCCTAACGGCATGCGGCCGTCGGCCAAACAAATAGCAACCGCTATTGAGCCTGTATTTGTTTTGGAAGACTGGCATAACTTTGGTTTATACTATGACCGCACATTGGTAGAATGGTTAAAGAATTTCGAGCAGAGCTGGCCAGCCATTAGTAAAGATTACAATGAAACCTTTCATCGTATGTGGCGGTATTACCTGACCGTAAGCGCCGTATCATTCAGGGTACGCAAAAATCAGCTTTGGCAAATAGTTTTAACTAAACAGAGTAGTTTAAAAGGATATCAATCGGTTAGGTAAAGCTTTTAGAAGCAATTGACTGTCCCAGGGACACGTGAATACAGTTGGGACAGTCTGGGACAGCCAGTTTTATCCACATAAACCTTTTACCTTTCGCCTTTTACCTTCTACTTTTTACCCTTCACTTCCCCCCTCACCTCAATATTTTTACAGAATCCTTGCATTAATATAGTATAGTTAGGCATTTGTACATTAATTTTACATCCTGATAAACCTGCGTACCCATAAATTATTGGATATCGCTTTTTTTTAAATAACCTTGTTGAAAAAATCAGTGCTATGATCTTCATAATTATTAACGTTATTTTTTGCCTGTCGTTTTTGGTATTTGCGTACCTGAACCTCAATGATATTGACTGGTATCTTTGGGTGCCTATTTACGTTGCTGTAGCCGCGTGCTGCGGGTTAGCTGTTTTTGGTAAATATTATCCATCGGTTTATTTAGGGTTGATTGTTTTTTACCTTATTTATGCCATCATCCTGTTTTTTGCCAAAGACGGAGTGCGCGATTGGATAGTTAAATACAAACAGCCAAGCCTGGTAGAAACCATGCAGGCCGAAAAACCATTTATTGAAAACACCCGCGAGTTTTTTGGCCTGCTCATCATATCCGCAGCGCTGATTATTGATTATTTGGTGGTGATGCATGTATAATTATAAAGTGGAAGAGATCAGACTAATAATAAAGGATATTATACGGGCCAATGTTGCGCCCGATGTTTTGAATTGGCTGGAAGAGGAACGCGCGTTAAATACATCGTTTGTATTGCTGCCGCGAAAAACGGGTAAGGCAATTATTAATATCAGCAAAGAGCAAACGGAACAGCTAAATGCCATCCTTCCCGGTTTTGCTGTAGATGGATGGAGCATAGATAGGTTGGGGCGCGCTTACTTGCTGTTGAATTTAGATGCTGCCAATAAAAATGAATATTTCCGCAAAATAGAAAGCTTGTTTTTAGCCGCCGAGATGGGCGAATTAGTCGCGCTGTACTCAACCTTACCATTGTTGGCTTATCCCGAGATATGGGTTAAACGATGTTCGGAAGGCATACGCAGCAATATTGGGTCTGTACTGGAAGCCATTATGTATCAAAACCCTTATCCCGCCCAAAACCTCGACCAAAGCGCCTGGAATCAGTTGGTGCTGAAAGCATTTTTTACCGATAAGGAAATTGGCAAAATAATAGGTATTGATAGCCGCGCAAATAAAGATCTGGCCTACGTATTAAGTGATTACGCTCACGAGCGCTGGGCCGCCAAACGCGAAGTAAATCCGAATTTGTGGAGATTAGTTGGTAAATTTATTGATGATAAACTTTTTGAAGATATAAAACGCCTGTTTGATGACGGGAATTTGGTTGACAGGAAAGCCGGGGCATTGGCTATATCCGCATCAAACTACCAGCCTGCAAAAGAGCTATTAAATAAATACCCTGAGCTGACAACAGCAATTGAAAACAAGAACTTAAGCTGGGATACTTTAACTGGCAAATAAAATATAGAAAGATATGTGTTGCACCCATTCGTTTGAAGAAGTAAAATCCGAGCCCTTATCACCGCCTGTGAGCCTGGACGGCATAAAAGGCATGAAATTTTTTGATCCGCACGTTCACATGACCTCGCGTACTACGGATGATTACCAGGCCATGGCCGACGCGGGCGTTGTTGCCTTAATAGAGCCGGCTTTTTGGCTGGGTCAGCCACGTACCGGCATTGATAGTTTTAGAGATTATTACAGCAGCTTGATTGGTTGGGAAAGGTTCCGTTCATCACAATTTGGCATTAAGCATTATTGCACCATCGGCCTAAACTCGCGCGAAGCAAATAATGAAGCCTTAGCCGAACAAGTGATGGAAATACTGCCCCTGTTTGTTTATAAAGAAGGCGTGGTAGGTATTGGCGAAATTGGCTTTGACGACCAAACCCCTGCCGAAGAAAAATATTACCGCCTGCAACTGGAATTGGCAAAAGAATCTGGTCTGCCGGTACAGATACATACCCCGCACCGCGATAAAAAAGGCGGCACTAAACGCAGTATGGATATTGCTATTGAGCACGGCCTTGACCCGTATAAAGTTATTGTAGATCATAACAATGAAGAAACGGTTAAGGATGTATTGGACCGTGGCTTTTGGGCGGCATTTACTATTTATCCCTTTACTAAAATGGGTAATGAGCGTATGGTAGAGATTGCCAAACAATACGGCTCAGAACGTATCATGGTAAACTCGGCTGCCGATTGGGGCATAAGCGACCCGCTGGCTGTACCGAAAACGGCTGCCCTGATGAAGATTCGCGGTATTAGTGATGCGGATATTGAATTGATAACCTATCGCAACGCCATAACAGCGTTCGCGCAAAGCGGCCAGATTGATGAGGCTGATTTTGCATCAATCACTAATGTAATAGACCAAAGCCAGAAATTTGAAGGTAATACCATTTTACGCGGCGGACAGCAACCACGGATAGATAAATCATCCATAATTATTAGTTAACATGAGAAAAAAAATAACCGTTTATTTAAGGCTGATGCGCCCGGCCAACATTGTAACCTCGGTTGCTGATGTTTTGGCGGGTGTAGCCATATCCGGTTATTTTTATCACCTCACGCTTACTACAGGCGGTTTGTATCCGGTTGCTTTATTATGCCTGTCAACCATTGGCTTATATGGTGGCGGCATTGTTTTTAATGATGTTTTTGATGCAGAACTGGATAAGATTGAGCGCCCCGAACGTGCCATCCCCAGCGGGTTGGTCAGTAAAAAAGAGGCATCCTATTTAGGCGCATTTTTATTGCTATGGGGAATTGGATTTGCATTCTCCTACAGTAATCATGCCGGGGCTATTGCTGTAGCTATCGCGTTTTTTGCTTTGCTTTATAATAAGATAAGTAAGCATTATGCCTTTTTTGGTCCGCTTAATATGGGGCTGTGCAGGGGATTGAACTTGCTGTTAGGTATAAGTATAGTAGTATCATCTATTAACCAATATTGGTATTTAGCCATAGTGCCTATACTGTATATATTCTCTATCACCATGATAAGCCAGGGCGAGGTGCATGGCGGCAATAAACGCAATTTGTATATCGGCGGCAGTTTATATGCAGTTGTTATTATCGCTATTCTTTATTATTCCATTATTCAAAATCAGTTTATAACCATCCTGTTTATCCTGCCGTTTGCCTGGATGATATTTAAACCGTTAATAACGGCTATACATCACCCTATTGGCAAAAATATAGGTATGGCTGTTAAGGCAGGCGTTATCTCGCTTATTTTAATGGACGCTGCCTGGGCCGCTGCATTTGGCTCTATATGGGCGGCTATATTTATTGCCTGCTTGCTGCCTGTATCCATGCGGTTTGCAAAGATGTTTGCGGTAACATAAGTAACATATATTTAAAATGCTCCGTAGGAGCTACAGGTCGGTAGAAACAAAATAAAGCATACTGCTGCATGCCGTAGGTATGCCACTAAGTTCCGTACCTACGGTCAATGTCATTAAGTTAAAGAAATTTACCAATAAAAAATGTCATTTCGAACGAGGTACGAGAGAGAAATCTATACAAGACAGGTTCAGCGACTTACCCGTGTATAGATCTCTCACTATGGTAGATGACAAATCTCTTAACTTAATGACATTGACCTACGGCATGGTATCCAATATTATATTTATGGTACCGAAGCACAATTGCCTATCTGCTAACCCTAACCTCAATTTTTCCGTCAAATTTTTGATATATAAGCGATATTAATTTTATGTTTTAGATATTAGCTTTTTGATATGGAATATTTACAGCAGTCGTTTAGTGTGAAGTTTGAGTATAAGGTCTTTTTTACCACTGGCCTTTTTGATCTGACCAATACCGGTTTTGATGATTTTTTGGCGGCAGACGCGACATCAGCATCAGTAAAAAAAATATTGTTCGTAGTAGACCAGGATGTACTAAATGCAAACCCGGAACTGGCTGATAAAATAAGCAAATATTTTGCTATCCATAAAGCCGCGCAACTCATCCCCGAAATTATATTAATGCCCGGCGGCGAAACCGTAAAGAACAACGAATCTCATTTTAGTAAACTATTAGATACCATAAATCATTATAGTATTGACCGCCATAGTTATATTGCTGCCATTGGCGGAGGGTCTTTGCTGGACATGGCAGGTTATGCTGCTGCGGTTGCGCATCGTGGGGTTAAACATATCCGTATACCTACTACGGTTTTGTCTCAAAATGATTCGGGTGTGGGTGTTAAAAACAGCATCAATTACTTTGGTAAAAAGAATTTCCTGGGCACGTTTGCGCCGCCCGTAGCTGTTTTTAATGATGATCAGTTTTTACTGACTCTGACCGACCGCGATTATCGCTCCGGTATATCCGAAGCAATAAAAGTTGCCTTAATAAAAGATGCTGCATTTTTTGAATGGCTTGAAAACAACGCGGCCGCATTGGTGGCCCGCGATATGGGCACCATGAAATATTTAATAAAACGTTGCGCCGAACTACACCTTAACCATATTGCCAGCCTTGATCCGTTTGAAAAGGGCTCATCGCGACCGTTGGATTTTGGGCATTGGAGCGCGCATAAACTGGAACAATTAACCAATTTTGCAGTTTTACATGGCGAGGCCGTAGCGTTGGGTATAGCTTTAGATACAGTTTATTCTAATCTATCCGGCCATTTACCGGCAGATGAAACACACCGGGTTATTAATTTAATAAAGAAGATAGGGTTTGAAATTACTCATCCGTTATTAGAAGTGACAGCTGATGATAGCCCGATTTTGGTTGGCCTGCAAGAGTTTAGGGAACATTTGGGAGGAGAGCTAACTATTATGCTGCTTGACCGTATTGGCAATGGTGTGGAAGTGCATAATATGAATACCACGCTGATAAAAAAAGCGAGTGAAGCATTACGGAACGAATACTCTGTGCTTGATCCGGCATAATTAGCCTTACCAAACCAGGAGTCTATAATTGTTAACCTATAAAACTTAGTATAATGCAATTAGCGTCTGGCCATTTAACTTATTGTACAAATATTCATGCCGGCGAAACCTGGTCCAAGCATTTCGCTGCATTAAAAGAAAATTTTCCTGCTATAAAAAGCCGGGTATCGCCGGATAAGCCAATGGGGATAGGCCTGCGCCTGTCAAACAAAGCCAGTGTTGATTTGCAAAAAGCAGAAAACCTGGTACTGTTTACACAATGGCTCAAAGAAAATGATGCCTATGTTTTTACCATGAACGGGTTCCCGTACGGCGAATTTCATCATACCGTAGTAAAAGACCAGGTACACGCGCCGGATTGGACAACCAAATTGCGTGTTGATTATACCATCAGGATGTTTCATATCCTGGCTGCCCTGCTGCCAAAAGGTATGGAAGGCGGCATTTCTACCTCGCCATTAAGCTATAAATACTGGCATAAAACCGAGCAGGAATTGCAGCAGGTAAAAAATGAAGCCACCTCAAACATCTTATTGATTGCAGGGGAGTTAATAAGATTGCGCCGGGCAACGGGTATAATAATGCACCTTGATATTGAGCCCGAGCCTGATGGGGTATTAGAAACCGGCAAAGAATATATCACTTGGTACGAAGATGTATTGCTTCCGTTGGGAAGAGAAAGTATTGCAAAAAGGTTTAATATTTCTGCTGAAGAAGCGGAGCAATTGATTAAAGATCATATAACTTTATGTTATGATGTTTGCCATTTCGCTATTGGTTACGAGCCGCACCAGGAAGTTATAAATGAATTGGCCGCGAAGGGTTTAAAAGTTGGTAAGATACAAATCAGCGCTGCATTAAAGGCAACATTGCCCGAGGATGCA
Organism: Mucilaginibacter sp.; assembly: GCF_028287845.1. Lineage (GTDB taxonomy): Bacteria > Bacteroidota > Bacteroidia > Sphingobacteriales > Sphingobacteriaceae > Mucilaginibacter. The sequence continues at coordinate 32,364 of NZ_JAQBOW010000078.1, read as the reverse complement.
GAACTAAGGGAGCCAATTAGAGACGCTTTTGCAAAGTTTGATGAGTCGACCTATTTACACCAGGTTGTCGCTAAAAAAATTGATGGCAAATTACTGCGCTACCCCGATCTGCCGGAAGCATTGGCTGATATAGAAAATGTTACGGTTAAACAATGGCGCGCGCACTTTCACGTTCCGATATTTACAGAGGAGTTTGGCCTGGTACAATCAACACAGGCAGATATTGTTAAGGTGCTGGATATCCATAAAAACTCGTTATTTACTAATCATTTAGAAGTAGAAACCTATACCTGGGGTGTATTGCCTGATGAAAAGAAGCTGCCTTTAAACGATTCGATAATACGCGAATTGAATTGGGTTAAAGAGCAATTATAATTTATGACGATGAAAAAAACGGTTGTAATAGATGTGGTTGGATTATCCAAATCCATAATAGGCGAACATACCCCGTTTCTTCAAAAATATATAGCCGATAAAAATATTACTACAATTGAGCCGGTGCTGCCTGCGGTGACAACCTCGGTACAATCAACCTATTTAACCGGTAAATGGCCCGCGGAAACGGGCATAGTTGGTAATGGGTGGTATGACCATGCCGATGCTGAAGTTAAGTTCTGGAAACAATCAAACAAACTGGTTAACGGCGAAAAAATATGGGACAAGGCTAAAAAAGAAGACCCTTCTTTTACCAGCGCCAATATGTTTTGGTGGTACAATATGTATTCAACTGCCGATTATTCGGTAACCCCTCGTCCGCAATATTTGGCTGATGGCCGCAAAATGCCCGATTGCTATTCGCAACCTGCCGGATTACGTGATACTTTGCAGGAAAAACTGGGCCAGTTCCCTTTGTTTCAGTTTTGGGGACCGGGAGCCAACATTAAATCGACTCAATGGATTGCAGATGCATCCATGATAAACGATGACCTGCATAACCCCATACTAACTACTATCTACTTACCTCACCTTGATTATTGCCTGCAAAAGTTTGGTCCCGATTTTTCAAAGATCAGCAAGGAGCTTAAGGAAATAGACCAGGTTGTAGAACAACTGGTAACCTTTTATAAAAAGAAGGGCGCCGAGATCATTATCCTATCCGAATATGGCATTGCGCCGGTAAGCAACCCCATACATTTGAACCGTTTGTTCCGCGAGAATGATTTACTGCAGATACGGGTTGAACGGGGCTTAGAATTGCTGGACGCAGGAGCATCAAAAGCATTTGTAGTTGCCGATCATCAGATAGCGCACATTTATATTAATAATTTGGCTGTTACCGAAAAGGTAAAAGCCTTACTGAAAGGCGTAAAAGGCATTGAGCTGATCTTAGATCGCGAAGCACAAAAAGAATACCATATTAACCATGAACGTGCCGGCGATATTGTAGTTGTTGCGGATGAAAAAAGCTGGTTCACCTACTATTTCTGGCTGGATGATGCCGTAGCGCCCGATTATGCCCGCTGTGTAGATATCCACAAAAAACCCGGTTATGACCCGGTTGAAATGTTTATGACCTCGAAAGGCAGAGCAGCTTATAAACTGTTGCGTAAACTGGCAGGCTTCAGGTATGTAATGGACGTAATTCCTTTAGATGCTACTTTAATTAAAGGCTCGCACGGGCGAACAAATATTGCTGATGAATATAAGGCGGTTTTAATAACTGACGAGGTACAAAAGGATGTTTTACCTACAGATGTGTTTGGTGTTATCTGGAAGAGTTTGAAGGATTGATTGTTTTCGGGTTTTTCAACGCTTTATCTTGTTTCTATTCTATCGTAATTCTTTTGCTACAATCCATACATAACACTTAACTACCTGATGAATTTCTTAATTTGGTTATCTCTATAAACAATAAACCAAATTATAAACCATCATGTTAGTTCAAGTTTCACAGCAAAGCTGCTTTATACAAGTATCGGCAGCAAAAAATAAATCCTCTTTTTTAAAGCGGGCCTTAACTGTCCTGCTAATTTTTACAGCTATAGGCCAACAGCTACATGCGCAGCATGTGGTAGATGCCACCACCATGAGTGGTAAAATATTAGCAGGTTACCAGGGATGGTTCCGTACCCCCGGCGACAGGCCGGGAAGCACCAACTGGGCCCATGTGTTTAATTCACGCGGTGATACCGGAAAACTATTGCCTGCAAGGCTGGCCCTGGATACCTGGCCGGATATGAGCCAGTATGATAAAGATGAACAAACAGTTGTGCCGGGATGGACCTTCCCCGACGGCAGTCCGGCTACCATGTACAGCGCTCAAAATCCCAAAACGGTATTGCGCCATTTTCAGTGGATGAAACAATATGGTATTGACGGGGTATGGCTGTCGGAGTTTTGCGGCAGTTTCCGTAACGGCGTGCCCGATCCGACTATGTACACAATTATGAAAAATGTGCAAGCCGCGGCTAAAGCCACCGGGCGCACCTGGGCATTTATGTGGGATATGAGTTCATTCGGCCCCACCACATCCAAAGAAATGGTTCAAAATACGTTAATAAACTATTGGAAAAAAATGGTTGATGACGGCATTGCTACCGACCCGCGTTATATGCATGACCACGGTAAGCCTGTGCTGCTGATATGGGGATTTTTTCCTGAACGCCCTGCATCGCAACCCGATTATATGAACGCGGTTATTGATTTTTTGGAAGCACCAGGAAAATACCAATGCGCTTTAATAGCCGGGGCCACCAATACCTGGCGTAGTAAAGGTACACCCGAGTTCCAGGCCATGTTAATGCGCATGCAGGGTTTACAGCCCTGGAGCGTTGGCCGCAGGACTACCGACCCCGCAACAGGATACTCAGTGCCTAATACCAGCGAATGGGCTGCCGATATTGCCATGTGTAAAGCGCATGGGGTAGTGTTTCAGCCGGTAATTAACAGTGGTACACATAAAGCGGGCCCGCCGCCCCCGCCCGGAACGATACAGTCTGTACCCCGTCGTATGGGCCAGTACCTATGGCAGCAGTTTCGTGATGCCGACAAAACAGGCGTTATTAACAGCGCGTTTGTTGCCATGTTTGACGAGGTGAACGAAGGCACACAAATAAATAAAATAACCAGTAAACCGCCTGTACAGGCACCATTTTTAACCTATAACGGCGCCACTAATGATTATTACCTGCGCCTGGTGGGCGAGGGTGCCAAATATATGAGAACCGGGAAAGCCGTTCCTCCAACTATACCTATCTCGCCTTTTGATGCCAAAAAATGGTACAAACTAAAAAATTTGGCCAGCGGGTTGATGTTGAGTAACCAAAGCAAAACAGCAAAGACATCGATAATGCAGGCGGCAGACGGTACTGATAAAAACAGTGAATGGCAGTTGGTGTATTTATACGACGGCAGCAACGGTTATTTTAAAATAAAGAACAAATTATCGGGTAAGGTATTGTACAGTACAGCCGATGGCGCTGTAAGTCAGGCCGCCGATGTGCCGGCTGATTACGCCAAGTGGCACCTGGAATTTGATGCTACCGCCAACTGCCGCATTATTAATAAAGTAAGCGGCAAGGCATTAAGCAGCAATAGTACAACCACAGCAAATTCGCCCGTTGTGGAAGTAGCCGACCCAACCAAAGTGGAAGATCTGAAAACCCGCGATGATTTGCGGTGGCAGGTGATTGAGCAGTAAGTTAGTGATTGGAGATTAGTTGATTAGAAATTAGTTATTATAGTTTGACAACTTTTTAAAAGTTGTCAAACTATAATTAAAGCCCTCCGCCGGGATGCCTTAAGAGAGTAAATTTTTGTTTCACTACTTTCAAATCTACTGATTTGCAATTTCTTGATAGTCAGTAATATAATTAAAAATTATCCATAAAAATACTGACGAATAAGTTGTTACATTTTGTTACATCACTTTTTCGTAGTTTGTTTATTTTCAATAAGTTAAGTCGAAATCTTGTTTCACTTGTTACATTTTGTTTCACTCTCGCGTGTAACAAAACCAACCGCGTAGCATTCGTAATTCTTTTGCTACATTCAATCGATTGCATTAAACTGTCGTAATGAATTTCTTAATTTGCTTAATCTCCGCCAGGATATTTAAACCAATTAATAAACAAACCATTATGACAATTAAAGTTTTACAAAAAAACCGTTTTCGGCTTTTAAAGCGTGCATCAGTTATGCTGGTGGCTCTTATGGCTGCAGGCATTCAGCTTAGGGCGCAAAAGAGCCATGTCAACATACAAAAAGTTGATGCTACTACCTGGGACAACAAAATAATGGCCGGTTACCAGGGATGGTTCCGTAACCCGGGTGATAACCCAAAGAATATTAACCAGGGATGGTCGCATTTGTTCAATGGCAATGGTGCCGGAGGTGCGGTTATGCGTCCCGGTTTTGATATGTGGCCCGATATGAGTGAATATGCCGCAAACGAAAAAACCGCGGTACCGGGATATACCAATCCGGACGGAAGCCAGGCTTACCTGTACAGCGCGCAAAACGCTAAAGCGGTAATGCGCCATTTTCAATGGATGAAAAAATATGGCATTGATGGCGTATGGGTGTCTGAGTTTTGCGACCACTTCCCTTATGGCAGGCAGCAGAGCGATAGCACCACGGTATATACCATTATGCATAATGTAGAAGCCGGTGCCAAGGCTACCGGCCGCACCTGGGCATTTATGTGGGATATGAGCGGCTTCACCAGCCGCACACCGCAAACATTGATAAGTAAAGAGGATGTATACAAGATCATAATAACCAACTGGAAAAAAATGGTTGACGAAGGCGTTACCAGCACCCGTGGGCGCTATATGCACCAAAATGGTAAGCCGGTACTGCAATTATGGGGATTCTTTCCTGATCGCCCGGCATCACAGCCTGATTACATGAACGCGGTTATAGACTTTTTACAGGCTCCCGGAAAATACCAGGCGGTTATATTAGCCGGTGTTGATGATAAATGGAGAACAAAGGGAACCCCTGAATTTGTAAATATGCTGATGAGAATGCCCGGCTTACAACCCTGGAGCGTAGGGCGTGCCACTGTTGATGCCGCCACCGGATACAAGGTGCCCAATAGCATTAATTCATGGGCCGCCGATATAGCCATGTGTAAGGCTCATGGTGTAGTATTTCAACCGACCATCAATTCGGGTACAAACATAGCGGGGCCTCCGCCTCCGCCGGGGAAATTACCATCTGTGCCACGTCGTAGCGGCAATTATTTGTGGGCACAGTTTGTAGCAGCTCAAAAAACCGGCGTTATTAACAGCGCGTTCATTTGCATGTTTGATGAGATAAATGAAGGTACACAGATCATGAAAACCACCAATCATCCGCCTACACAGTATCCGTTTTTAACATTTGACGGAGCAACCAGCGATTTCTATCTGCGTTTGGTAGGTACTGCCTCCATGATGCTGAAAAAGCATATCTCTATTACACCGGTTATACCTATATCTCTTTTTGATACGAAAAAATGGTATAGGATACAAAATAAAGCCAGCAGCTTAATGCTTACCAATCAAAGCAAAACAGCAAAAACACCATTAGTGCAAACTGATGATGCAAAAAGCATCGGTGGCGAGTGGCAGTTAGTATATGTAGCCGATGATGGTAACAGCTATTATAAAATAAAAAGCAGGTTATCAGGCAAAGTGCTAAGCCGCGCGGCTGATGATTCTATAATACAAACTGCAGACATTAAATCTGATTACTCAAAATGGCACTTCGAGTGGGACGGCACAGGCTATTGCCGCATCATAAATAAAGTAAGCGGGAAGGCGTTAAGCAATGATAACCTTACTACCACGAGCGCTCCGGTTATACAAGTTAAAGATCCAACCAAACCGGCTGACCTGAAATCGCGGGACGATCTTCGCTGGAAAATAATAGAAGAATAGTAAACCGTATATAATAAAATAAAGCCCGCCCCGATAATATTGAGGCGGGCTTTATTTATTTACGGCCTGAGATAAACCGAATAAAGTATTGGCCCGAATAGAGGTTTAATTTAGCGTAAACGGACTGGAAATAAAGGCATATCCGCAGCTATGGCAAGCAGGAAACGGCAAAAATGTAAACATTCTTAGTATCTGTCTGTATATAGATAAATATTAAGCCGATGTCCACAAGTGTAAATTATACAAAGTTATTGCAGCAGGTTAAAAAGTTTGTTTTATCTTATTACAAAACGCATTTTGATCCAAAATTTACCTATCACAACGCCGATCATACAAATGATGTAGTAGCCGCGGCAAAAAAAATAGCCGGTCACTATCAATTAAATGACGAAGATTGCTTCGCTGTTTTAACCGCGGCCTGGTTTCATGATATTGCTTATTCAACCGGGCCCACAGATCATGAAGCGAAAAGCGTCATTATTGCTATGGACTTTTTGAACGGTTTTAATCTTCATGATGATCTGCAGAAAAACATTATGGATTGCATATTAGCCACCAAGCTGCCGCAAACTCCTGCCGATATATTACAAAGCATTCTTTGCGATGCCGACCTTTTTCATTTTGGTACTGATGATTTTCAACAGAAAAGCAAGCTGCTGCGAAAAGAGTTTAATGCTGTATATGATACGGATACGAGCAAGGCAGATTGGCACAAAAAAAGTATTCAGCTAATGGAAGAGCATGAATACCATACAGATTACTGCAGGTTATTGTTAAATGAAAAAAAGGAAAGAAACCTCAGGGAACTAAAAGAGAAGCTGCATATACAAGAAGATAAATCCGCACAACTTGAAGATACAACCATAGCTTCGCCACAGGATGATATGCATGTTTTTAAAAACGGCACGACTAAGCAGGAGCTAAGTAAAGGGGTTGAAACCATGTTCAGGTTAACCTCAAGCAACCATCAGCGTTTAAGTAATATGGCCGATAGTAAGGCTCATATTATGATATCTGTTAATGCCATTATTATTTCACTATTGTTAAGCCTGTTGTTAAGAAACATAACTACACACCATAACCAGATTATTCCGGCTATTATGTTGCTTACAGTAAACCTTGTAACTATAGTGTTTTCAATATTAGCTACCCGTCCCAACATCTCGCGGGGTACTTTTACAGAAAAGGATATTGATGATAGAAGTGTAAACCTTCTTTTTTTTGGCAACTTTTATAAAATGGATTTTGACGTTTATAAACAAGGTATGGTAACCCTGATTAATGATAATGAATTTTTGTACGGTAGTTTAATAAAAGATGTATATGCCCAGGGGATAGTATTAGGGCGTAAATACCGGTTGCTAAGAGTGTCTTATAATGTATTTATGTATGGGCTGGTAGTTTCGGTTATAGCATTTGTTATTTCTTCATTAATTAAATGACAGGGCAACGGCGCCTGCCCATTTAACATTTTATCATTTAGGTAAATATTAAAAATTAACCCCCTATCAATATGAAAGCAATAATCATAAACAGTATAGTAATAATAATTGGCGGATCCATTTTATTATCGTGCATACAAAAAACAACCTACAGCAGCCCTATCGGCTATGATTTTACTAAGCCTGTAAAATATAATATGCCTGCAGAACTGAATGAAATTTCAGGTATCACATTCAATAAGGGTAAAAGCGATAGGATATATGCCGAGAGTGACGGAATTGGCAAGGTTTTTTATTTCAGCCCGGGTGATAAAACAGTTAAATACACCGAATTTAAAGAGAATGGCGACTTTGAAGATATTGCGATAAGTGGCAGCCAGGTAATTATGCTGCAAAGCAAGGGCGTACTGTTTACTATCCCTTTAGCAGAGATTGGTAAACCACAAACTACAAACCTGCAAAAAAATAAAGATATATTGCCCGAAGGCGAATATGAAAGTATGTATGCTAATGATGCCGGCGAAGTATATGTATTATGTAAACATTGTACTATGGATAAAACAAGCAAGAAAAGCAGTGGCTTCATATTTCAGCTGGCAGCGGATGGAACAGTGAAAAAAACCGGAGACTTCAGTGTGAATGTAAAACATATTGAAGAATTGCTTGGAGTAGATAAGATAAGTTTTCATCCATCGGCATTAACCAGGAACCCGCTTAGTAATGATTGGTATATACTTTCATCAGTAAATAAAATACTGGTTGTGGCTGATGCTAAATGGAAAATAAGGCACGTATATAAATTAGATCAAAACCTGTTTACACAGCCCGAGGGTATAACTTTTGATGATCAAAACAACCTGTATATATCTAATGAGGGCCATGTGCCCCAACCGGGAAATATTTTGAAATTTCTGTATAAAAAGCAATGATTTTTTTGATGAAGAGACTTTTATTATTACCCTTATTATTAGCCGCATTTATAACATATGCCCAGGATTCCGTTCGTTATCGTATTATTTTAATAGGTGATGCAGGCGAGATGGGTAAACAGCAAAACGGGGTGCTTCAAAGTGCTGTAAGTAATATTTTAAAAAATAAAACTTCTGTATTATACCTGGGCGATAATATTTATCCCATAGGTATGGGTCTGCCGGGAAGTAGAGAAGAAGAGAGTACAAAAAAAATACTGCAGATGCAATACCAGCCCATGCGTGCGGCAGGGGCTCCTGTATATTTTTTACCCGGCAATCATGATTGGGATAGGATGGGCCCCAAAGGTTTATCAAAAATAAAACGCGAGGGCGAATATTTATTGGAGCAAAAAGATTCATTGTTAAAAATGGTTCCTGCCAAGGGTTGTCCCGACCCTACAGAGATAAATATTAATGATGACATGGTAATTATTGCGTTTGATTCGGAATGGTGGCTGTACATTTATAATAAAGATAATCCTGATGCCGACTGCGAGTGTAAAACCAATGAGGAAGTTATAGATCGGTTTAGAGAGTTGCTTTATAAAAACCGCAACAAGATCATTATCCTGGCAGATCATCATCCCTTTGAATCTTATGGGCACCATGGCGGCAGCTATATATGGCAGGATTATTTGTTCCCGCTAACATCTGTTAAAGAAAGCTTGTACATACCGTTACCTGGGCTGGGCGCACTTTACCCTCTTTTGCGCGGCACTTTTGATAACCCCGAAGATAACGGTCACCCACTATATAAGATCATGATCAAAGAAATTAACCGTGTTTTTAATGTGGACTCGAACGTTGTACGCGTTTCGGGCCATGAGCATGGGTTGCAATTTATAAATGATGGTGGAGTAATGCAGGTTGTAAGCGGGGCCGGTGCAAAGCGGGCGGTTGTAAAAAAAGGCAAACATTCTTTATTCGCTTTAAAAGAAGCCGGTTATGTAACGGTTGACCTGATGATAGATAAAAGCATGAAGTTTACTTATTATGCCAACACAGCTAAGGATAGCGTATTTAAAAAAGTATTTACCCACAACCGGCCATTTATTAAGGTGCATATCCCGGTTGAGAAAAGCGACCAAAAAATAAAAGAAGATAGCATTACCATTGCGGCTCACCCATCGTTTGATAAAGTGGGTAAACTGCACAGAATCATATATGGCGAGAATTACCGTAAAGAATGGTCTGTAAAGGCAACTTTACCCATTATAAAAATAGACGAATACCAGGGTGGCCTTAAACCGGTAGGATTTGGTGGTACGCACCAAACTAAATCATTATTGTTAAAAAATGCCGCCGGTAAAAGTTATATCATGAGCAGTATTGAGAAGTATCCGCTTATTTTACTTCCTCAGGCTTTAAGGCAAACCTTTGCCAAAGCATGGTTACAAGATGCCATGTCGGCACAATATCCTTTTGGCGCCGTTATAGCTGCCGAGCTGGCTGCTGCGGTTAAAGTGAGCCATACCAACCCCACCATAGGCTGGGTAGCTCCTGATACACACCTGGGTTATTATGAAAAAGAATTTGCCGGCAAAATTTGCCTGATAGATGAGCGTGAACCAGGAAGCGACACCTCGATAAATACAGGTAATATGATAAAGCTTTTAAATGCTAACTTTAATAACCGTATTGACAGCGTCGAGTTTTTTAAGGCACGGTTGCTTGATTGGTTCCTGGGCGATTGGGATGAGCACGAGGATCAGTGGCGCTGGCAGGCTAAAATACGTAATGGTGTAAGATATTTTACCGCCGTTCCGCATGATCGGTCTGAAGTGTTTTTTACCAATCAGGGTATAGTACCTAAAATTGCATCGAGAGAATGGGTTGCCCGGTATTTAAAGGGGTATAATGCAGGGTCTAAATCTATAAATGATTTTTATTATAATGATCATACGCTGAACACCCGTTTCATGACCCAGATAGGCCATGAGCAATGGATGCAGGTAACCCGCAGCTTTGCAGCGGCACTTACCGATGACGTTTTAGAAAATGCCTTACGAAAAATGCCGCTGGCTATTTATCGTATAAGACATAAAGAGCTTTTAGCGCAAATGAAAAAAAGGCGTAATAGCTTAATTAATGCCGCCGAAATATACTATCGTTTTTTTAACAAGCGGGTAGATATTAAGGCAACGGACCTGAGCGAAAAATTCTCTATCCGGGATACGCTTAATGGTAGCCTGATTGTACAAACCACTGTATCCGCAGAAAAAAGCAGAAAAAACATTTTATTCTCAAGGGTATTTGATCCAAAGATCACTAAAGAAGTGAGGCTATATATATCCAAAGGCGACGATAGTGTTTTTATCGACAAAAAAACATCACCAATAAAAGTGAGGATAATTGGGGGTAATGGCCATAAACAGTATAATATTGTAAACGCCAGCCCCAAAGTGAATATTTATGAAAAAGTAAATACTGCCACTTTTATTGGCGCTGCGCAAGGTATGGTTGATAAACATATATCAAACGATACTTCTAATATAGCTTACGTTCCTACCAATTTATATAATACCTTATTGCCATTATTTAATTTAGGATATAATTTTGATGAGGGTTTGTATGTCAACGCGGGCTTTAAATATATTCACCAGGGATTTCGAAAAGATCCCGGCAGCTCGCAAAAGGTAATGCTGGGCCGTACGTTTGGTACAAGATCAACACACTTTAGCTACACCGGCGATTGGGTGAATGCTATTGGTAAAGCCGATGCTGAAATAGCTGTTAAAGCGGCATTTCCGGAGGTTATTAATTTTTTTGGTTTGGGTAATCAAACGGCATTTAATAAAGCCGGCGAATACCAGGATTACTACCGTGCCCGTTTTGGTTTTTATACAGCCGATGCAACATTGCGGTTTCAAAACCTGGCAGGTACTACCAGTTTAAGAATTGGTCCATCAATACAATACTATCATTCTATTACAAACAATGACCCGCATCTTACTGATAATACCTCATTGGTTCATAGCTATGATAGCACCAGCATTAATAAAAATAAAATGCATGTGGGTTTGGTAGTAACTTATACAAATGATAAACGCAACAACAAGGTACTTACTGATTGGGGCGTATATGTTAATGTAAGGATGCAGGCTTATGCCGGCTTGGGTAATTCTACCCATACTTTTTTCCAGGCCATACCCGAGGCAATTTTGTATAAAAGTGTAGATACCAAATCAAACTTTGTGATTTCTGAAAGGCTTGGTGGTGGCATAACATTTGGGCAAACAACTTTCTACCAATCGATGTTTTTAGGAGGGGATAATAACCTTGTCGGTTTTAAGCAAAACAGGTTTGCAGGACAGCAAATGATGTATAATAACTTAGAAGCAAGGATAAAGCTCAGCGACTTTTTTCCATACATTACACCCGGCCAATTTGGTTTTACTGCAGCTTATGATATTGGGCGCGTATGGGTAAAGAACGAACCCTCTAACGAATGGCATAACGGTTTTGGCGGCGGGATGTATTTTTCGCCATCGGATATGGCGCTCTTTCAGTTTAAAGGAGGCTATTCTAAAGAAGGATTTTATCCGTATATTAATTTTAGTTTAACTTTTTAATCATGCATACCAGGGTAATAAATATTAGGGAGCAATTGCATATTAAAAACTTTGTCGAAGAGCATTTGTCTTTTAAGCCCTTTATCAAATACCTGAAAAATCGTATCGGGGTTGAAAAAACTATTAAATCTCAATTTTACCAGTTGGTTTTAAATAAATTTAAAAATTACCCCAATTTAAAAACAGATTTTATTGAGCCGCAGGATGCAGCAAAGTATGTCGAAATATTAGAGCTGGTATACACTATACTTTCACCCACTATTGATGATGAAAAAACGCTTTTTTGGGCACTGGGCACACCGGCAGGGGCTAAAATAGTTTTTAGTACAGACGCTTTTTCCGGGCTGGTTAAAGAACAAAATAAGCAGGATAAAAAAGCGCGCTTAAGTGATAAGGAGTTTAAGCAAAATCAGTTAAATTTTATTTACAGGCTGATATTACAACGTCTTTATAACTTTCCTGATGATTTGATTAATGATAGTGTTTATGCATTGCCGGATGTTAAAACAAACCTTACCAAATACTATCGTGTACATATTGATACCAGGTTTATTGATGTTACCCACAACAAACCATTGCCCGAGTTAAATCCCGAAGTAATAGAACCTTTCATTTATGAGGGGGCCGATACTATGCTGTTAAAAAATATCATCCCGTTAAATATGTTTAGCATGGAAGGCTTTTCGGTAATTACGATAGAAGATATTACCGCAGAACATTCTATTGAAACTATCCGCCTTGCATTAATAAATAATACGGGTCAGAATGATTTGTATAAAGAAGTTATCAATTCATTACAAACACTTGCAGGTAATGCTGTTATCAATTTTGGGTTGCTGCCCTTTTTAAGGATAAACGGTCGGCTGATTTTTGATACTCAGGAATGCTGTAACAGCATATTAATACAAACCAGGAAAAATCAGCAGGACGAGGGAGACGCTTTTAATAATTTTATCAGTAGCTATATTAAAAAACCGGAAGCTATGTTTTTTAATACATTATCGGCTCAAAAAATTTCAAAATATCCTTTTTTAAAAGCGCTCAAAGAAGCAGGTATTACTTCGTATGCTATACTGCCGGTTTTTTATAATAAGCACCTGGCAGGCATCTTAGAAATATATGCTGCACAACGGGTTTTGTTTTATGAAAAACTGCTATCGCAAATACAAGCTGCTATACCCTTAGTATCACAACTATTACATAATACTGCCGAGCAATTAAATGAAAAGCTGGAAGAGGTGATAAAAACCAAATTCACCACGCTTCAACCATCGGTACAATGGAAATTTAATGAGGCTGCATGGCACTATCTTTTTGAGGGACAGAAAAACGAAAGGCCTGAAATAGAGATTGTTTCTTTTCGTAATTTGTATCCTTTGTATGGTGCCATTGATATAAGAGACTCGACAATATATCATAACAGGGCATTAAAAAATGATATCGGTACATTAATAAATGTATTAAATACACTGGTTAAGGAGCTGAAAATTCAAATCAGTAATAAACGTATAGTTTCCGCTTTATTAAGCAAGCAAACATTATGGATTAAAAAGATAAAGGAGTTTGAAAAGGCAAATGATGAGACCATGCTTAAAGATTTTCTTCAGTGTGTTGTAACTCCTTATCTGTTTAATTTGATAGAGAAATATCCATCAGGTGAAAAGCTGATAAATACTTATACCAAATCAATTGATGAAACCGGCGAAACCTTTAAGAATCGGCGCGAGCTTGAAACCTCAATTAAGCATATTAATAAAACGTTAAGCAACTATTTTGACCAGGCACAAGGGAAGCTTCAAAAAATATATCCATGTTATTTCGAAAAGTTCAGATCGGATGGCATAGAGTACGATATTTATACCGGCCAGGATATAACACCCGAAATACCTTTTGGTGATAAACATTTAAAAGATTTTAGGTATTGGCAATTAAAAGCCATGATTGATGTTGCCCGGCTTACCAACGCGTTAATGGAGAAGATGCCGGTGCCATTACAAACCGCGTCGCTGATATTTGTACACTCCAACCAGATAGATATTTGTTTTAGAAATGATGAAAGGCGTTTTGATGTAGAAGGCTATTATAACATTAGGTATGAGGTTATAAAAAAGCGCATTGATAAAGTACACATAAAAAACACCAAAGAAAGATTAACCCAGCCCGGCAAAATTGCCTTGGTGTATTTTAATAATGTCGAAGCCGATGAATACATTGCTTTAATAAAACAATTCCAAAAAGATAAAAGCCTTAAAAAGGATATTGAATTTATTGAGCTTGAGAATCTGCAGGGCGTTACCGGCTTAAAAGCGTTAAGAGTAAGCATTAACTTAACTAATGTATTTAGCGATTAGCTTTCCGGTTAAGAATTTCAATTGCTAAACCCTTTATTAATATAGCATTGCTAACAATTTATGTACAATGGTGTTATGTTTAAGATACTTATACATAGCCTTTATACATAGCCCATGCTTTTAAACATACCTTATAAAAACTGTATTCCTTTTATTCTTTCAGGATTTTTAACTGTAACCTTCACAACTGTTTTAGCACAACAAAATAGTAACGACAGCATTAAAGCGGCCCCCCATGCCAAATATGATCATGTAACCCCGCAGCGCAGGTTATTTTTTGGCGAAAATTACCGTAAGCTTTGGGCATTGCCGGTTAACATGAAAGTGTTTTACCTGGGAAAAGAAAAGGGCGGCTTAACTATAACTGAGTTAGGCGGGGGTAACCAAACGCGCTCTTTGCATTTACAAGATACTTCGGGTCATAAATATGCTTTGCGCTCTGTTCAAAAATATCCTGAAAAAGCGTTACCTAAAGACGAAAGACATACCATAAAAAAAGACGTTGTACAGGATGAAGTTTCTACGTCAAATCCATATTCGGCATTAATTGTACCGCCATTGGCCGAAGCTTTGGGAATACCGCATGCCAACCCGCAAATAGTTTATGTACCCGATGATCCGGCGTTAGGAGAATACCGTAAAGGATTTGCCAACCAGGTTTACCTGTTTGAAGATATGGAGCCAATGGATGGTAAAAAAGCATCTAAAACTGATAAGATACAGGATAAATTACTGGAGGATAATGATAACAAAACCGACCAAAAACTATTGCTGCGCGCCCGGTTGCTGGATATGATAATTGGCGATTGGGACAGGCACGGCGAACAATGGCGCTGGGAAAAAGAAGATGATACCGTTAAGGGGAATTTGTACAAACCAATTCCGCAGGACAGGGATAAGGTTTTTTATACCACATCAGGAATTTTGCCCTGGTTTGCAGCCGGCAGTAATCCGCAGCTGCAACCCTTTGGCGATAAAATTAAACATATTGGTAAATGGAATCACAATGCGCGTTTTTTCGATTTGTACTTTCTGAATGAGTTAAATGAGCAGGATTGGGAAGAGCAAATCGCATATGTGCAAAGTAAATTGACTGATGAATTGCTTGCGAGCGCTGTAAAATTAATGCCTGCAGGCATATATACGCTTGTAGGTAAAAAAACCACAGAAAAACTTATAGCACGGCGCAATAATATTAAAGAGAACGCCTTGGAATATTATCGGTTCTTAGCCAAAAATGTTGACGTTCCTGGTTCTGATAAAAGAGAACAGTTTGCGGTTGATCAACAAAAGGATGGAAAGATTAATGTAACCATTTATAAAATCAAAAAGGATGATAGCTTAGGAAAGGTCTTTTATCAGCGTACATTTGATCCGGAGGTTACTAAAGAAATAAGGCTGTATGGGATGGGCGGGAAAGATGTATTTCAGGTAACAGGTAATATAGCATCGCCAATAACCGTAAGAATGATTGGTGGTAATGATGAGGATAAATTTGTAGTGGATAGTTCGCTGAATGATCGAAATAAACTATTCATCTATGACCGGTCTGATGAGAAAAACACTTTGCCTTCTGATAAATATGCCAGGATAGCTACATCCAAAGATACCAACGTTAATAAATATGATAAAGAGAGTTTTAAATACAACCGGTCATCGCCCAAAGCCGGCTTAGGTTATAATACAGAAGACGGGGTAAGGCTACAAGTGGGCTATGTTATTGAAAAACATAGTTTTCGAGATGATCCTTACATTTACAAGCAGGATTTTTCTGTAGGATATACTTTATCTAAAAAATCATTCATATTTACTTATTTAGGCGATTTTAAAAACATTATCAATAAAAATGGTCTGGCTATAAATATACTATCCCGGGGGCCACGTAATGTTAATAGCTTTTTTGGTTTTGGTAATGAATCTGTTTTTGTAAACCAGGGAGCAAAAACATTTAATTATTACCGTAACAGGTATGATTATATTATAGCAGATGTACGGCTTTACCAGCAAAGCGAAAAATGGCGCATAAGTGAAGGATTAATTGGTCAGTATTACACCAGTAAAGCTGATAATAATACCGATCATTTTTTTAATGAGTACAACCAGCTTCACCCCGGCGATAATTTATTTGCAACTAAAACATATGGCGGTATGGTTTTTGGCGCTGAATATGATACCCGCGACAGCAAAACATATCCCACAAAGGGTGTGTATTGGAATACCAAAATTACCGGTTTAACCGGTATTAATTTAAGTGGGCACACCAACGAACAGATACTTTCTACATTTAGTTTTTATTTAAATCCCGGCAAAGATTCTGTATTTGTAATTGCTGATCGTATGGGTGCCGGTGCGTTTACTGGCAATGGCGAATTTTTTCAAATGATGAACCTGGGTGGTCCGTTTAGTTTACAAGGATACCATACAAGCCGTTTTATTGGCAGGCAAATGGTATTTAATGACCTTGAGTTTAGGTTAAAACTATTTAAATTTAATGCTTACTTGTTCCCGGGAACGCTGGGACTGATTGGTTATAATGATGCCGGCCGTGTCTGGCTTCCCGGCGAAACATCAAGTACCATACATGATGCTTATGGTGGCGGTTTGTTTATTACGCCTTATAGTAAATTTATATTGTCTGCGGTTTTGGGCCACGCCCCATCACCCGATGGTAACTTGCTTTATTTAGCGGCCGGGTTTAGATTTTAATCTTACTTAAGTAATAAGATTATTAAGGAGTAATATTAGGTTTTGATGGGTTCGGATTAACAGTTACTGTTATGGGTGTTCTTGAGCTGATGCAACCGCTATTGGTTGTTTGTAAATAATAAGTAGTAGTAGTAGATAATACAGGAGTTAAATAAGTTGAATTTGCAGACAATATAATGCCACCGGCAGTGGCATTATACCACTGGTACGGGCCACCGGGAGCTGTTGCAGTAAGTGTTGTTGTATTGCCTGAACAAATGGCTGCCGTAGATGCAGTTGGCGCTACCGTCATAATTATACTTACCGTCGTTTGTGTAATAACCGGCCCACAATTGGTTATTTGGTCATTCACAGAGACGGTGTGGTTGCCTGCTATACTAACATTTATTGATGGGGTGGTTTCACCGGTACTCCAGGAATAAGTATAGGGTGAATTTCCGCCGTTTGGTGTTGCCGTTAATGTGGTCGCGGTTCCCGGGCAAATTAGCGGGTTAGATGGCATTATATTAATAGCAAGCGGCGAAAAAGTATAAACCCTGACGGTATCATTTTCCATTCCGGGGCAATTTGCACTTACACTTCCGGTCACTTTATAATCTATATACGCGGGAGCCCCTACCGCGGGAGTAACATTGACACTGGTCCCGGATGTTTGGCTTAAATAGGAGTTATAGGTGCCGGTTGTACCCGGATAGATGGATGTCCATGTAACAGCAAGCGGCAATAAACCCGCAACGCTCATTGTACCGGTACACCCCTGCCTTAATTTAATATTACCCGATGTTGAAGCCCCCTTTATAGCAGTAATTGTATAATCTATATAATTATTGCCGGGTTTACAAAATGATATTTGAATGGTACTTAACCCGCTTATACAAACCGGCGTTCCGATAGGAGTTAATGGCCCGCAATTAACGGTATAATTGCCGGACGCGGCTAGTTGGTTACTATTAAAATTGATCAGGCTTGTGGATGGATTAACTTTAACAGTAAAACTTATACAGTTTGATCCTGAACAGCAATTTCCGTTTCGGTTCCCGGAGATAGTTACTGCGGTGTCAGCAGTTTTTGAAAAATCAATAACAATAGGGGTCGCACATGATTGTGAATAACCCCGGTACGTTAATGTTACTAATAAAAAGAATAATAAATATGCCTTCATGTAACAAAAATGTTATGTATTTTTTTTACGTAAATGCATGAATTAAAGTTGCTTACTATAAATAGTTACGTAAAAACCAATATGTAAAAACAATTGAAACTTGTTTAAGTTATTTAAATATATATTCATGGATATTCATTTAAAAGTAAGCGATATAGGGAAAGTGCTACTAAATAATAAGTTAAACTAAATAATGAATAACATGAAAAAGTTAATTGTAATGATAGGCTTATCAGCTCTGATAAGTGTAACTGCAAATCATGTATTTGCTCAAATACCAGACACTTCAAAAAAAGTAACACCTGCTATAACTCCCCCTGTACAGCCTACCGGCGATGTAATTAATGCTTTATCAAGTAATGCCAATTATTCAACAGCAGCACAGCTTATAAAGGCAGCCAATCTTGAACCTGTTTTAAAAGCAGGTGGGCCTTATACCATATTTGCACCAAATAATATTGCATTCAGCAACCTTCCGGTTGGGCGTTTAGATAGTTTAACCAAGGATACAGCAAAGCTTACTATGTTGTTAAAAAGCCATATAGTTACCGGGCGTTATGCTAAAGCTGATATAATTAAAGCACTCACAGCAGGTAAAGGGAAGGCAACCCTAACTACGCTGAATGGCCAAACATTAACGTTGGCCGTAAGCCCTAAAAGTACGTTACAGGTTACCAATGCTGCCGGAAATACTGCCGAAGTGATTTTGTATGATCTGGTTGGCACAAATGGTATTATAAATGGTATCAATAGCATTTTGATGACGGGCAAATAGATCCAACGGAAAAGAGAGGAATACGATTCGAATTCCTGATGCCATTTTGATGTTTTTTGGATGGTTTTAACAAGAATGCAAGGCCAGATAATTATTTATTTGACCTTGCATTCTTGTTTAGTTTCTTTATAATAGAATCTAATTAAATTGATGCTGCACTATCGTATCTAGAAGCTCTGTATTTGTTGGATCAGCGTTGTTTTCTTTGTTAAGCCCCATGGTGGGAGCAACCCGCACATTAATTCTACAGAAAAAAAAGCAAAAGGCAGTAAATTGCTTTATTTTCAAAAACTAATTGATTTTTTGGAAAAAAAGGTCTGATTTTATTTAATTTTTTAGGTTAAATTTCAATATAGGCAATTAATTTAATTTTTTTGATGCTAAAAACGCCATTTTGGTGAATATATTTCATTATTATTAAGATAATAATACGTTTTTTATAAATAAAAGTTTTAATTTTACGATTAGGTGATCTTAAAATTATATTAATATTAAAAAATATTCTAAATATAACGAAGAAAGTGTTCTCGCTTGTTTAAAAGAGGGAGATATATCTGCTTTTGAGCAAATATATCAACTCAATTGGTCAATTCTTTATAGTTATGCCTACAATATTTTAAGAAATAAAATGATTTGTGAAGAAATAGTTCAGGAAACATTTCTTTCATTATGGAACAAACGTGAGGACTTGTCTATCACAAATTCACTAAAAGCTTATTTGCTTTCAGCTGTTAAATTTCAAGTTTTAAATTATATCCGGTCCGAAGGAGTAAAAAGAAAATATGCTGCGAGTTATATTTTATTTGAAAGATCATTATATGATAATTCAAACGAAGAAAATATGCACCTGGTAGATTTAGAAGATTTGATTGAAAGTGAAGTTTCAAAATTATCTGATAAATGCCAGCAAGTTTATAGATTGAGCAGAAATGAGCACCAATCTATAAAAAACATAGCCGATCTGTTAAATATCTCTCATAAAACGGTAGAAAATCATCTTACCAAGGCATTAAAGCAACTAAGGTCAACTTTAAGTGGTTTTTTTTTGTAGTTAGTCACACTATTTTCGCTGTTTTAGTGCTATACTAATATTTTATTGGTGCTTTATTTGCAATTATAGATCATTTAATGAGTTTTTTTTAAAAAAATCAGATAAATGACTAGGTGTATCGACCTTGTTAATTGACTTACATATATAACCATATATATTGTTGTAATAAATGCAGGAAAAGTTTGATAAATTAATTGATCAGTATCTAAAAGATCAACTAGATTTTGAGGAAAAAAGCAAAGTTGAGATGATGCTTGACCATCTGACTGATTCTACAGCATTTGATAATCTTCCGAAGTCAGAACGGAACAACTCTAAAAGAGAAACATACAAGCGATTAATCGAACATATAAAGCCTGTAAAAAAAAGCCCTGCATTGATAATACGTATGTATCCTTTTTTAAAGGTTGCTTCCTGTATTATTTTATTTGGTGTTTTTGTAGTTGTTTTTCGGGCCAAGCTTAAGGATGTGTTCAATATTGAACAATATGCTTCAATTAAAAATTCATCGGGCCATATTACCAAAAAAATACTTTCAGATGGAACTATTATTTGGTTAAAGGGGGATAGTAAATTAGATTACCCAGTAAAGTTTAAAGGGGCTGTAAGAACTGTTAGCCTGGAAGGTGAAGCGCTTTTTGAGGTAGCTAAAGATGCAGCACATCCCTTTATTATTCATTGCGGCAGCTTAACTACCCGCGTTTTAGGTACAAGCTTTAATATCAGGCATGCAAATAATAAAATAGAGGTGAATGTTTTAACAGGGCGCGTTTTTTTAAGTTCAAAAAACACTACAATTACTTTGCATCCTTATCAAAAGGCAGTATACTCACCATTAAAAAATGTTATTACTAAAGTAGTAAAACCTGTTTTTGATGTTACGGCACTTACAAAAGGGACAGAATACGATATGTTGTTTAATGATGTAAGGATAGGAAATGTTTTAAAGCGAATTGAAAAGAAGTTTGGTATATCCATTACTGTAAAAGATTCTAAAATATACAATAATCTAATTACTGCTGATTTTACAGATCAATCATTGAAAAATACAATGAAAATGATAAGCGAGGCGCTTAATATTGATTGCGAAATAAACGGAAGCGTTATATTATTAAAGGATAAAAGTATACTAACTAACTAACTAACTAACTAACTAAAATAATTAACTAAGATAATTGCCTATGATTTAAACAAGAACTCACTAAATTAAAAAGCAGAGATGCTGAATCCATCTCTGCAGTATAATGCCCCCTTAATTCTCTTACGAATAACCCATTGTTGGGTAAGGGATTTTTTTGTCTCATTCAATCATAAAATCAACAAAATTTAACAAATATATGCAAAAATGTAGGAAAAGGAAAAAGGACTTTTTTATAAAGCTTATGCAAATATCAGTTTTACAAATTATTGCGCTGACCATGCTATCGGGTATAGCTTTCGCAAATCCTGATTATGCACAGATTTTAGATAAAAGATTATCAATTAATGTAAAAGATGTTACGCTAAACGAGGCGTTAAGTAATATAAAGAATAAGGCGGATGTAAAATTTGTTTACAGCTCTAGTATGATACCACTTAATACTAAAGTTACTCTTAGTGCCAACCAGGAGAAACTGGGTGTTATCTTAAATGCATTGTTTATAAAATTAAATATAAAATATACCGTAAATGATAATAGCGGCTATATTATTCTAAAAAAGGATGAAAAGCCAACTTCAGATAAAGCAATACCCATCACATCAATAAATGTTGTAGAACGTGCGATTACAGGAAAAGTAACATCAAAGACAGACGGATCTACTTTGCCGGGAGTTAACGTATTAATTAAAGGCACCAATAAAGGTACAGCTACAGATATAGATGGAAAATATTCACTAATTGTTCCGGGTGATGGAAGTGTTTTAGTTTTTACATATATAGGTTATAAAACGCAGGAAATAGCAGTAGGTAATACCTCTGTGGTTAATGCTCAACTTGTGGATGATTCAAAATCGCTTAGTGAAGTAGTGGTAACTGCCGCCGGTATAAAACGGGAAAAAAGCTCATTAGGATATTCTGTAACAACAGTTAATGCCGATAAGTTAGCTCAAAAATCTGAAGCTGATCCATTAAGGGCGTTAGAAGGAAAAGTTGCCGGCGTTAACGTTGCTTCATCTGGTGGTACCGCAGGTGGTGCTACAAATATTACTATCAGGGGTAATTCTTCCCTTAACGGAAACAACCAACCCTTATTTGTTGTAGACGGTATACCATTTGATAACTCAAGCTTTGCAAATGTTGGTACAACCAGCGTTGGCGCTGCTGCCGTTACTAACCGCGCTTATGATATTGACCCAAACAACATCTTAAGCATGACTGTTCTTAAAGGTGCAGCAGCAGCGGCGCTATATGGTTCAAGGGCCGCTAACGGAGCTATTATAATTACAACAAAATCTGGAAAGAAGCAGAGCAGGAAAGGAACAGAAATAACTTACAGCACATCTTATGCTGTTGAAAACGTTTCTGGTTTGCCTGATTATCAAACCAGTTACGGACAAGGAACTAATAACGATTACAGGCAGGGTGTTTATGCATCATGGGGACAGCCTTTTCCGGGTGTTTCAAGTATGCTTCCAACACGTGCAACTATTCCGCAACAGTTAACCCGTACGTTTAGTTCGGCGGTATTTCCGCAGTTTTATCAGGCGGATGGTACAACACCTATCCAGATACCCTATAAATCTTATGCTCAGAGTAACGTAAAAGACTTCTTTCAAACAGGAAATTTATTTGAAAATGCCCTTTCCATTTCTTCAGGTAGCGAAAAAGGCAACTTTACGGCTGGTATATCCAGAAGTAGCAATACCGGTGTAGTTCCAAATAATAATATTAGCCGTACCTCAATAAATTTGGGTGGCAACGCCAAGCTTGAAAATAAATTTTATGTAAGCGGCTCTATCAATTATGTTCAGACAGATCAAACAACACCTCCCATTGGTGGTAGCGGCTCTATCATGTCGGCCTTAATGTATACCCCTACAAGTTATGACCTTACACACAATCCTTATGAAAATCCAATAGATGGTAGTAACGTGTATGATTATACCGGTGTTAATAACCCATACTGGTCTGTTAAGCATAGTGTTTCAACAAGTAATGTAGATCGTTACTATGGAAACTTAGTGATAGGATTTGACCCATTACCATGGTTAAATATTCAAAACAGTGCCGGTTTTAATGGATATACTGACAGACGGATAGACGTTAGAGGAAAAGGTGCAGCTTCTTATGCTCCAGGAAGTATCACTGTAGATAATATTTATCGCCAGGAACTTGACAATACTTTGTTGGTTACTGCCACCAAAGCGCTCTCACAAAATTGGTCTTTAAAATGGATATTAGGTAATAATATTAATCAGCGTTTAACAAGCCGGACAGCTTTTTATGGTGACGGAATAATTGTTGCCGACTTAAATACCATAACCAATACAAGCTCTATTACACCTATACAATTAACAAATAATAGAAACTTTATTGAACAACGATTTTATGCGTTTTTTACAGATATGACCTTTGACTACAAGAATTATCTTTCTATAAACTTAGTAGGCCGTAATGATATATCTTCAACATTGCCTGTAAACAACAGGACCTATTATTATGGTGGTGCAAATGGTTCATTCGTGTTTTCTAAAGCCTTAAAAATACCCGATAACGTACTTAATTTTGGTAAAATAAGGGCTGGGTATACCCGGGTTGGTAATGAAGCAACACCTTACCAAACAGCAGAATTTTATCTTATTAATTCACCCACAGGCGGTATAGGCACACCTTTTACAGCTAACGGTAAAACTTTTAACACGGTTACTCAAACCGATTTGCTTACCAACAATAATTTAAAGCCTGAATTTATTACAGAAATGGAGTTAGGTACAGAAATGCAATTTTTTGATAATCGTATTGGTTTAGACTTTACTTATTATAATAAAAAGAGTACTTCTCAAATATTTGAAGTAACTGCGGCTCCTTCAACAGGCTATACCTCGCAAATACTTAATTTAGGTAAATCTACAAATAGTGGTATCGAGGTAGGGCTTAATTTGGTGCCTATACGTACTAACGGCGGTTTTAACTGGGATATATCAACCAATTTTACCCGTAACAGAAACATCATTAATAATTTAGGGGGTTACCAGCAATTTGTTTATGGGGGTTCTGTACACATTGTTGGCCAACCTTACGGCCAAATATATGGCACTGGTTATGCGCGGGATGATGCCGGTAATATATTGATAGATCCTAGTACCGGAAAACCACTTACTTCACCTGCTCAAAAAGCAATAGGTAATCCTAATCCTGATTTTATATTGGGCATTACAAATAATTTTAGCTTTAAGAGTTTTTCATTAAGCGTGTTATTTGATTGGAAAAAGGGCGGAGCCCTATATTCCAGCACTGTTGGCAATATGCTGGCCCGTGGTGTAACTAAAGACACACAAAACAGAGAATACCAAATAGTTTCTCCTGGTGTATTAGGTAATGTGAATACTTTAAAACCATTGCTTGATGCAAACGGTAAAGAAATACCTAATAACGTAGGCATGTCTTATGAGGATTATTTCTACCAAGGTGGATTAGGCCCGGGTGGTGTAGCTGAGGGTTCTGTTTTTGATGCTACAGTATTTCGTTTGCGTGAGGTATCCCTTGCTTACCAGGTACCAAAGAGCGTTTTGACAAAGACTCCATTCGGAGCGGTTTCTATTTCAATAAGCGGCAGAAATCTATGGTATTATGCACCAAACTTTCCTAAATACACAAATTTTGATCCCGAGGTGAGTTCAAATGGTGTAGGCAATTCTCAAGGTTATGATAACCTTGTTGTTCCAACAACCAGAAGATTTGGGTTTAACTTAAGAGCAAGCTTTTAAACATATGAAATCAATGGCATTTAAATCAGATATACTTATGAAATTAAGATATAAAAACTACATTTTGCTGCTGACAATTATATTGTTGACGGGCAGCTCATGCAATAAATTTGTAGACATAAACAAAGATCCTAACAACCCCACATCGGCACAGTTAGCATTATTATTACCTTCCACTGAAATATCAATGGCTGGTAATCTTACCGGAATAATAAATGGTACATCTACCATTATGCAACACACCATTGCTTCAACTACTTTAACCCGTTATCAAGAATCGGGAACTGATTTTAGCAGTTCGTGGGATGGGCTTTATAGCCAAACTTTGAATGACATAGAAGCCATTATAACCACCGGAACCGCGCAGCAGCAATGGGGCTATGTAGCTATTGCTAAGTTTGAGAAGGTTTATATATATAGTTTAATGGTTGATATGTGGGGGGATATACCTTATTCGCAAGCTGAATTAGGGCAGCAGAATAACGCCCCAGCTTTAGAAGGCGGCGCGGCAGTTTATGAAAAGCTGCTTACCTTATTAGATGATGGTATTACGGATGCAAACAAAATTACTGCAACCACTTTGGTTCCAGGCAGCTCGGATGTATTCTATGCAGGTACTAAAGCTTCATGGATTGCTATGGCTAATTCATTAAAGTTAAAAATGTATAACCAGATCCGTTTGGTTGACCCCGCAAGATCAACGGCGGCCATTAAAACTTTAATTGCAGGCCCGTTAATTAATAGCAATTCAACTGATTTTACTTTTAAATATGGGTCAGGTACAAATCCAGTCAATCGTCATCCATGGCACGTGTCAGAGTACACGTCTGGTAAAAATTTCTATCAAAGCCAGTCGTTCATGGATTTAATGTTTGGTCTTGATGATCCTCGTTTGCGATATTTTATCTTCAGGCAAAATACTACATCAGGCTTAAATAATACAACCAATAGTAATGGTTATTATGGACGTAATCCTGGCGATGGTACAGGGGGACCTGCTGATCAGGCCGTTCGGTCAACTTTTGGTATTTATCCGGCAGGTGGTTTGTATGACAATGCTCCGATAAATAACTTACCGCCAACCAATCTTTACCTTACAAATACCGGCGCTACAGGTTCAACAAAGGTAGTGACAATTACAGATGGCACAGGTGCGGGCATTACACCATTAATTACCTATGCCATGGTTAAGTTTATTAGAGCCGAAGCCGCTTTAGCATTAAATACAGGAGATGATGCCAGGCAAAGCCTTAGTGATGCAGTTACCGCCAACTTAAGCAGTATAAGTGTTTATGCAGCGGCAAACGGAGGTATTGTAATGCCTGCCGCAACAATAACTGGTTATGTGAACAGGTTACTTGCACAATATGATGCGACAGATGCTGCCGGCAAATTAAACCTGGTAATGACACAAAAGTATATTGCTTGTTTTGGCAATGGTATGGAACAATACAATGATTACAGACGAACAGGTTTACCGGTTTTACGTGCACTTTTATCACCGCTTAACGTATTCCCGCTTCGGCTTTTTTATTCTCAAACAGAGTTGTCTGCAAATACCTTTTTTGCCACAAATGGAAGTCAGCTTCAAACTGCACAGCAGACTACTCCTGTGTTTTGGGATAAATAGCCGGATGACTAACACCAACATAATTTAGCTATAAATGAAATATTATAACATAAAAAATTAGTTATGAAAAAATACATATTGGTCTTATCATTTGCTTTACTAGGGATGATGGGCTGTAAAAAGGTTCATTACGAATGGGAGAACTATACTTATACAGCTGTTCCACTTGTTACTATTGACACCACAAAATCAGCATTGCCAACAAGGCAATCAGGTAAAGTCGTTTTCTTTAATTTAAAAGATCCCGCCGTCGCTAATCAACAGTTTTCTTATACTTTAAACTGGACTGATTTTAATGGCTTATCGGCGCCGGTAAAATCAATAGAGGTTTACGCCAGCTTTAATAAAGCAGAATCAAGCGTTCCGGCTTACCCTATAGTAATATCTTACCCCGGAAACCAGTATCCAAATATCGCACAGTTTCCACTTCCATGTCTGGTGGGGGCGGCAGATAAACTTTATGATACGGTTACTCAATTTCCTAAAACTTACACCTTTACAGCAGCACAGTTAGCAACTATAAACGGAATTGCTTTAGGTTCAGTTTCAGTAAATGATTATTTTGAATTTAAGTTTATACTGAATTTAACAGACGGCAGGCGAATAGTTTCCTATTATAATAATGTTTGTGACGAAGCGCGTGGCGAACCGGGTGATTGCAGGGTAGGAGCAAGATTTAAGAGTCAATAAAAATGATAGATATGAAATTTTTTGAAAAAAAGTGGATAAAGTTAGTCTTGATTTTATTAATGCTAGGCTTGCAACAGGAACTATATGCCCAGGAAGATACTCCGGAAACGAAAAAACTGGTTATCGCAGATAAAAAATATAGCCGCGAGGTTAGCATTATTGGGAATAAAGAAAGTATAAAAAATGCATTTCAAGCCATTATTGAATTGCAGCCGCAAACGTTACAGGATCATCTGTTGCTTACCCAAATACCTGCTCCGCCTTATAAAGAAATGGTTCGTGCAACAAAATATGCTGAATTGTTGAAAGCTGCCGGCGCTGATTCTGTATGGATTGATAATGTAGGGAATGTGATTGCTAAGCGAAAGGGCCGTTTAGGTAAAAGAACAGTTGTACTTGAGGGCCACATGGATACCGTTTTTCCCGAAGGGACAGATGTTACGGTAAAAAGCAAAGGCGACACTTTATATGCACCCGGAATCTCTGACGATACCCGGGGACTGGCAATGGTACTTACTGTACTTAAAGCGGTTAAAAAAAGCGGCATAGAAACTGATGCCGATATATTATTTGTAGGGGCGGTAGGCGAAGAAGGGCAGGGGGATTTGCGGGGTGTTAAAAACCTTTTTAGTGATAAAGGCCCGGGAAAAATTGATTCTTATATAGCTATTGACGGTACTGATATAAACCGGATTACACACCGTGGCTTGGGTTCGCATCGCTACCGGATTACTTTTAAAGGTCTGGGAGGTCATTCTTGGGGCGCATTTGGTTTGGCCAATCCACATAATGCTATGGCTCGTGCCATACATTATTGGGTTTTAGATGCTGATAAATTTGCGTTTGAAAAAGGTGTGCGTGTTACTTATAACGTAGGCGTTGTAGGCGGTGGTACATCTGTAAATTCAATTCCATTTGAATCATGGATGGAAGTAGACATGAGATCAGAAAGCCCCGAACGCTTAGCCGGAATTGACAAGTTACTTCAGGATGCCGTTCAAAAAGGATTACAGGAAGAGAACCGAATGAAACACCTGGGCCCACCTCTTACGGTTGATATAAAATTGATCGGAGATCGCCCATCCGGTTTAGAAGATCCGAATTTGCCATTTGTACAGCGGGCAATTGCTGCTACAAGTTTTGTACATGCAGAACCGCAGTTAGGTGTAGGTTCATCAAATTCAAACATTCCAATTTCAAAAGGCGTTCCGGCAGTTACGCTTGGTAGTGGAGGAAAATCGGGTGGTGTTCATGCTTTAAGCGAATGGTGGTTAGATGATAAAGGCTACCTGGCTACCCAACGTGCGTTATTGCTGTTAGTAACAGAAGCAGGAATGTCAAATTGATTTTTTCTACAGATAAATTAGGTATAGCTCTGCTTTAAATATTAGATAAATTAATAGTTAAGCTGAAAAGCCTTGCCTGGTTTGATATAGACAACTGCTGCAAAGTGAGTTTAACCAGTTATATACTACTAAATAAATAGCTATAAACCAATAAATTAAACTATGAAACGGAACATACATAATTCGCCCGTAATTAAGGAGGTTTTACGGTGTTAATTATCAAAATACTCTAGGTAATTAAGTGAAAATACCATAGTTGTATTATTAAACATATTTTATGAAAACTATTATAAAAAATTTATTTTATGAAAATTAAAAATTGTTACGCATTAAGTATAGTGTTATGGCTATATGTTTCTGTTTCGGTGGCACAAACAGTGCCTTCGCCAAAAAGTTTCTTTGGCTTTAATATAGGTGATGATTATAAGCTTGCAAATTATACTCAAGCCCTGGCATACGAAAAAAAGCTTGCTACATCAAATAGAGCTAAATTGATTGATATCGGCCTTACTGAAGAGGGCCGGCATCAATATACGCTTGTCGTTTCTTCTCCGGAGAATATTAAAAACCTGGAGGAGTATAAGACTATTTCGCAAAAATTGGCACATGCAGAGGGTCTTACAGATCAGCAAGCGTTGGCTTTAGCTGCTAAAGGTAAGGCCATTGTTTGGATTGACGGTGGTTTACATGCAACAGAGGTTGTTGGAGCACAGCAATTAACAGAAACAATGTATCAGCTGATAAGCCGTACCGATCCGGAAACGATGCGCATATTAAATAACGTAGTTATTTTAATGACCTATGCCAATCCGGATGGAATGGACCTTGTTTCTAATTGGTACATGGGAGAAACTGATCCTAAAAAACGGAACCTTAATATCCCTAGGTTATATGAGAAATATATCGGGCATGATAACAACCGGGATTTTTATATGACGAATACTAAGGAAAGTACTAATATGAGCAAACAACTGTTCCTGGAATGGTTTCCGCAAATTATGTATAACCATCACCAGGCGGGTCCTGCCGGTTCTGTGCTTGCCGGGCCACCATATCGTGATCCTTTTAATTATGTATTTGATCCGTTAATGATTACCGGAATTGATGCACTTGGTGCTGCCATGTATAGCCGCCTTAATTTAGAAAATAAGCCGGGATTTACTCGATTTACCGGTTCTACTTTTTCTACCTGGTATAATGGCGGTTTACGTACCACCACCCAATTTCACAACATGATAGGTTTATTAACCGAAATTATTGGCGGGCCTACACCTCAAAGCATTCCGGTTGTTCCGCAGCGTCTTATTCCGAATGGTGCAACACCAAATCCAATTTTACCACAAGGCGTATGGCATTTCCGTCAATCTATAGATTATTCGGTATCGCTTAACTATTCGGTGCTTGATTACGCCGCCCGTCAGCATGATGAGGTTCTTTTCAATATTTACCGCATGGGTAAAAACTCTATCCAACGTGGCAGTAAAGATACATGGACACTGTCGCCTAAACGTTCTGAAGCGATTACACAAGCTTATCAAAAAGGCGAAGGAAAAACCATCGCTGCGGGCGATGATGTATCAGACGAGGCCGCTGGTGGTGGCAGAGAAAGAATCCCTAATATCCCAGTGAAATATTTTGACGCGGTATTAAAAAATCCTGAATTACGCGATCCGAGAGGCTATATTCTTTCTGCAAGCCAACCAGATTTTCCTACTGCGGTTAAATTTATGAACGCGCTTATTAAATCAGGCATTCAAGTACAAAAAGCGACTGCTGATTTTACAGTTGAAGGAAAACAATATCCGGCGGGCTCTTATATTGTTAAAACAGATCAGGCATTTCGCCCCCATGTGTTAGATATGTTTGAGCCGCAGGATTACCCGAATGATTTTCTTTATCCGGGTGGCCCCCCTATTAAACCTTATGATTCGGCAGGCTGGACCTTAGCTTATCAAATGGGTGTACAATTTGATAGGATACTGGATGCATTTACCGGACCATTTCAACGTATTCCTTATGGAGAAATTCAGTCTCCTGCAAAGCAGGGTATTGCTGCAAATGCTAAAAATGGCTATTTGTTAAGTTCAGAAGTAAATAACTCATTTATAATTGTTAATGATTTGCTTAAGGCAGGGGTTGAAGTTTATCGTTTGCCAAAAGGCAAATTAGAAAACGGTACCTTTTTTGTTTCGGCCGGAGAAAAAGCAAAATCAATATTAGAAAAAGATGCTGCAACCTTTGGTGTTAAGGCAACCGCTGCTGATCAGCTTCCTTCTGATGCGATAAAAATTTCATCAATGCGTATTGGGCTTTGGGATACTTATGGAGGATCAATTCCTTCGGGCTGGATACGCTGGTTAATGGAACAATATCATTATGACTGTAGTGTAATTTATCCGCAGGATATTGATGCCGGCAATCTGAAGCAAAAATATGATGTATTGATCTTTGTTACTGGAGCTATTCCTCCTAAAGCCTCAGGTGCTGGCCGCAGAGGAGGCACAAGTGCTAGCCGCCAGTCAACGTCGCTGGATTCTATACCAGAAAAATTCCGTCCATGGGTTGGAAGAGTTACAGCCAATAAATCTGTTCCGCAGATCAAAGCGTTTTTAGAAGCAGGAGGATCTGTAGTTACTATCGGTACAAGTACTAATTTGGCTTATCAACTAGGGCTTCCTGTTCATAATGCGCTGGTTGAAAAAAATGACAAAAACGAAGAAGTGCCATTGCCGGGAACAAAATATTATATTCCTGGAAGTATACTGAGTGTGGATATTGATCCGGATCAACCGGCTGCCTGGGGTATGAACAAACAAGCCGACATTAACTTTGAAAATAGCCCGGTATTTAAGTTAGATGCCGATGCTGCAGCTAAGGGCGTTGTACCTATCGCATGGTTTCCAAATGATAAACCATTACGAAGTGGTTGGGCATGGGG
Source organism: Mucilaginibacter sp. (assembly GCF_028287845.1). Taxonomy (GTDB): domain Bacteria; phylum Bacteroidota; class Bacteroidia; order Sphingobacteriales; family Sphingobacteriaceae; genus Mucilaginibacter. The sequence goes on along the minus strand of NZ_JAQBOW010000078.1, from coordinate 959 downwards.
ACAAGCTTACTTAAAAGATGGCGTTGCTGCATTTACTGCACCCGTAGGTTCAGGAAAACTGTATGCTTTCGGGCCAGAGATAACTTTTAGGGGTCAATCACATGGCACATTTAAGTTGCTTTTTAATCAGCTGTATGCTCACTAATAAATAATTTAATAAAAAGTAAAGCCCCTTAAGCCATTAGCTTAAGGGGCTTTTTTGTATGTTGTGTTAACTGTCAATTTAATTTTGACAGCATCAAACTAATAGAACAAATAAAACAAGAACCGCTAAAAACTAATCCCTAATTGTAGGGCCGTAATAAAAAGAATCGGGCAAACTCCAAATTGTGCTGGTTCAAAGAGAAAGTCAGTAAAATAATTATCAAAAGGAAAGATTACCTGAATTAAGCAGAAAGAGAAAAAAAACGGATACGATATAACACAAAAATCATTGAGATGCGTTTTAATGGAGACTCTGTGTGGTTTGTTGGAGGTATTGGCTTAGAACGATTTCGGGTTGAATCAAAACGGAAAGAGTTTTCCATGTCGGCGTTTTGTGAAGAATAACCCAATCACTCTGGGGCACCAATAATTATTTAGAATATTTAAAAAAATACAATGAAAAAGTCTAACCGTTGGGGGATTGCCGTTGCTGGTGTCCTGTTACAGATGGCATTGGGAGCTGTATATGCCTGGAGTGTATTTCGCGTTCCGCTTGCAAAGCAGTTTCACTGGTCAATCTCCGAGGTCACGCTCACTTTCACTATTGCTATCATGTCGTTAGGCTTTGCGTCATTCTTCGGGGGACTCTGGTTGAAAAAAGTTGGTCCCCGCGTAGTAGCGCTAACCGGAGGCTTGCTGTATGGCGGCGGGGTTTTTTTAGCCAGCTATTCGTACCATGGGCTGTGGTGGCTTTACATGACCTACGGCGTTATTGGCGGAACCGGGCTTGGATTGTCATACATCGTACCGATCTC
>NZ_JAQBOW010000038.1 GCF_028287845.1 Mucilaginibacter sp. | reverse complement strand
AACAGCGTCTGAAAGATCACCTTTTACATCCTTAAGCAATTCCCTGGATTTTAAAAAAGAGAAATCATTGATTGATAGTTTTTCTCCTTCTACAGTTATATCCCCTTCATCAAACATAACTATTACCTTAACAGGTTTATCAACTGCTACAATTTGATCAAGGTTTGTAGTGCCTTTGTTATATGTACCGCTTATTTGTACCATACTCAAATTTACTTAAAATTCATGAAAACAAAAAGTGATTCAGCTACTGAAAAATCAGACTTACGAAGTTTTTGAAACTTCGTAAATCTTTCCTTCTTTATCTCAACCCAATCCAACTTAATCAACCTAATCAACTTTTTCCTCACGCATGTACTCCCTCACTTATCTCTTCTATCATCTTTTTGTTGAAGGCTTCAAGATCTGCAGGGCGGCGGCTGGTTACCAGTCCGTGGTCTACAACTACTTCCTGGTCTATCCAGTGAGCGCGGGCATTTTCAATGTCAGTTTTTAAGGATGGATATGAAGTTAAAGTTCTACCTCCTATCATCCCGGTTTCAATCAGCATTTGAGGACCATGGCAGATAGCAGCAACAGGTTTCCCTTCATCCAAAAATGCAGATACAAAGGCTACAGCCTCTTTATTTTGTCTTAATTTATCCGGATTTAAAACACCGCCTGGTAACACCAGCGCATCATAGTCATCCGGACTTACATCACTTAGCTGTTTATCAACATTAATTACAATACCCCAATTGGTTTTATCCCATGCTTTTATTTTACCGCTTTTTGGCGATACCACATGAACGGTTGCTCCGGCTGCTTCGAGGGCATCTTTGGGGCTGGTGAGTTCTACCTTTTCATATCCTTCCTCGGTATGGATAACTACTTTTTTATTACTTAAAGTTGCCATAATATATAGATTTATTAAATTTTAATTATAAAAATTAATCTATATATAATTACAAGTAGTAAATGGAATGGTTTTAGGAAAGTTTACCTAATTATCATTGTTATCCTGAACGAAGTGAAGGATCTTCACCAAGCAATAGATCTGCTATATACCTATCCTGCGTTCTTTTCCCATTTAGAAGTTTCTTCACTCCGCTACCCAAGACGAGTTATATTAAACATGCAATGGGCTGTCACCCTGAGCTTGTCGAAGGGCGACGTGCGCAGAGGCCTGTCCGCATGCTAAGCATGGTGCTAAGGCCTTTGCCCGCGTCGTGATTCGACAAGCTCACCATGACATCCCACCCTTGTCATTCCCCCTTTAGATTCCGCAGGAGTTTATATCTTATTTATAATGACACCCTTTTTTACATTCTTCACCTGCCAACTGCCTACTCAAAACTGCCAACTGACCTACAACTACACCAGCTTCACCCTCGGATCAACCCAAACATAAACAACATCAACCACAATACTTATCACCACAAAAATAAAAGCAATAAATAATATAGACCCCATTACTACCGGAAAATCAGACATCTCTAAAGCGTTAACGGTAGTTTTGCCTAAGCCATTATAGCCAAATACATATTCTACAAAAAAAGATCCTGCCAGTAAAGAGGCAAACCAAGTGGCAATGGCGGTTATAACCGGGTTGAGCGCATTTTTTAAGGCATGCCTGTAAACAATGGTATTATTACTCAACCCTTTCGCTTTAGCGGTGCGGATATAATCCTGACCCAAAACATCCAGCATGGCATTGCGGGTAAGCTGTACAATTATTGCCAGCGGCCGTAAACCTAAAGTAACCATGGGCAGTATTAAATTCTTCCACGTTATAACCTCGCCTTTAAACGGGTCATAACTATATAAACTGCCAGACATATTTAAACCGGTGTACCTGCTCAATACAAAACCAAATATCCACGCGATGATTATTCCCGCAAAAAATGATGGGGCAGAAATACCTAAGGTAGAAAAGGCTAAAGCCGAGCGATCTATCCAGGTATCTTTATGCACGGCGCTTAATATGCCTAAAAACACGCCGATAACGATAGCAAACAACATTGCCGTGGTAGCCAACACCAATGTGTTAGGTACAACCTCTAAAAGCATCTTGGCCACTTCTTTACTGGTTTGATATGACCGGCGCAAGTAAGGCCATTTAAGCGCTACTACTTTGTATTTTGAGATAGGAAATAAAGCCACATAATGATATCGCACCTGTTCGGCAGGCGTGTTTAAATGAATGCCAATGACTGACAGATCATTCAAGTAATAGGCAAATTGCACAGGTACTGGCTTATCCAGGCCAAACTCTTTACGTACGGCTTGTAACGACTGTACATCAGCGCGCTGGCCTTGCGTCATCCGGGCCGGATCAACCGGTAAAATATTGAACAGAAAAAATACCACCACTACAATACCCAGCATTACTGCCGAGCCATAAAGTAGCTTACGGATAAGGTAGCGGATCATTGCTGCTGAAAATATTTTTTTAGCAGGTGGTCATAATCAGGTACGGTATGGTAATGCCATTTATTAACGATAGTTCCGTTTTTAAGCAGGATAATACCCGGATTAGAGCGAACCATTGATTTTAGCGGTACCCCATCGGCATAAAAAATTTCGCTCACTAAATGAAATTTCTTGCTAAACGCAACCGCATCTGTTGCCGAATTGGAGGTTAGTAATATGGTACGGGCATTAAAACCTTGTGTAAGATTTGTAGCCAGCGCGTTTAGGCGGTTAATGGCGCCTTCGTCTGTCTTTTTCAAATCGTACGCCACAACTATCAGGCTATAAAAGGGGTTAACCAATATTTCCTGCGTATAATCGTTACGCTGTGCATCCTGTATGGTGAGGTCGGTAATTTTAGGGGTGAAACCTTTTTTAATTAGTTTGCTTTCGGGGTTACCAACTATCGCCCAGTTGTTATCTTTCCAGATACCTGTTTTAAGGTATTCTTTATCGCTCATGGTTTTGGTTTCGCCGGTATTTTTGTTTTTTAAGTTATAGGTTAACTCAAATTCATCAGGCATGGCACCCGCAGGGGTTTTCATTTCGTCCAGAATATTTGCACCTACTTTATAGGGCAAAAAATCAACTATCGGTAAAAAGTTGTAAGTATATAAGCCAAAGCCAACCGAAAAAATAACAGATGCTATCAACAACCGTTCGCCGGTTTTAAAGCTAAACAGTGGCTTTATATTTTCCTTGTTTTTAAATAATACCACAATTAATAGCAGCAACACAAGGTCCTTACTAAACGATTGCCAAGGCGTTAGCGGTATAGCATCGCCAAAACAGCCGCAGGTTTGTACCACTTTAAAAAAGGCCGAATAAAAGGTTAAAAAAGCAAAGAAAATAATGATGAGCAACAAGCCCCAGGCCACCTGTTTGGCACGCGCTCCAATTAGTAAAGCAAAGCCCAATATCATTTCTAAAGCGCAAAGTAATACAGCAAAACTTAGTGCCAGCGCGTTTAAAAAAGTAATATGGAAAACCTCGAAATATTCTTCCAGCTTATAAGAAAACCCCAGCGGATCATTAGCCTTGATAAGACCCGAGAAAATAAATAGCAACCCAACACTAATTCTGCAAAACCATATCAAGCTGTTTTTCATTTTACTCCTAATTTTATTAATGCAAATACCGAGTAGTTCAGTATATCCTGGTAATTGGCCTTTATCCCTTCTGATGCCAATGTGAGGCCCTTATTGTCTTCTATTTGTTTTACACGGAGCAGCTTCATTAATATCAGGTCGGTTAATGAGCTTATGCGCATGTCGCGCCAGGCTTCGCCGTAATCATGGTTTTTTGCAAACATCAAATCTTTTGTTTCCTTAACCTTATCATCAAATAACCTGCTTACATGGTCGGGTGCCAGCTCAATAGCTGTTTCCGCATCGCATTCCAGCTGCATCATGGCTATAACGCAATAATTTACTATGCCAATATATTCGCCGGTAATATCTTCGCCCACTTTTGAAATTTTCTTTTCTTCCAAAGTGCGTATGCGTTGTGCTTTGATAAATATCTGGTCGGTAATTGATTCAAGACGAAGTATGCGCCAGGCAGTACCATAATCATGGGTTTTTTTCATGAAAAGTCCTTTGCAAATATTAATTACGGCTTCGTATTCGGCTGATGTGTTGTTCAAGATGTTGTTGTAAAATTTTAAAGCTGTACGGTTGTAATGTTGATGCGCATCCGCACTTGAAATCACAAAATTTAAAGATATAAAGTAACTTTACAATCTTGCAACTTTAAAACAAAACAAATAGTGGCTAAAGATACATTTTTTCATAAAAAGGTAACGCTAAATGCAGGGGGCAAACTCATTGATTTGAGCACACCCACAGTAATGGGTATAATTAATCTTACTCCCGATTCTTTTTATGCCGGTAGCCGCCAACCCACTGTTGCCGACGCATTGCAGCAAGCCGAAAAAATGCTGGCCGATGGTGCTGTTTTCTTAGATCTTGGTGCTTACTCTTCACGCCCGGGAGCTGATGATATTTCTGTACAGGAAGAAATGGATAGATTACTACCCGTTGTTGAAGCGATAGGCACCAATTTCCCGGATGTGGTTTTATCCATAGATACTTTTCGTGCGTTGGTTGCCGAAGCGGGTATTAGAGCAGGGGCGCATATCATCAATGATATTTCTGGCGGACAATTAGATACTGATATGTTTACTACTGTAGCGCGCCTGCAAGTGCCTTATATACTGATGCACATGAAAGGCAATTCTAAAACCATGCAACAACTGGCTACCTATGATGATGTTTTTAACGAGGTGTTTGATTATTTTACCGAACGATATAACCTATTAAAGCAACTAGGTGTAAATGATGTAATTATTGATCCCGGTTTCGGCTTTGCCAAAAAACCGCAACATGGTTATACATTGCTAAATCGTTTGGATGAGCTTAATAGATTAGGCCTTCCGGTATTAGTTGGCGTATCGCGTAAAAAAATGATTTATGGTTTATTGGGTGGTACTGCTACCGATGCTTTGAACGGCACTACTGTTTTAAATACTATCGCGCTTACTAGAGGCGCTGATATTTTGAGGGTTCATGATGTAAAGGAAGCGGTGGAGACGGTGAAAATTTGGGAAGCGGTGAATCAACAATAGTATAAAAAGGATAATTAATTGCCGTCCCATTTATTGGACGGATAGCAATAGAAAAGCAAATGGTTTAGCCAAACTAAGTGCATCTAAACCCGCTCCATATCTCTCACAGCTTGCTCCACCATAGGATGCATCGGTTACAAAAGGCGGTACAACAATTTTATTCAAAATGTAACTAACGTGGGCACGCGCTTTGTGCCAAGTTTATTGGCATCGTGGGTTGAACTTTCTTAATGGCTGTCATGAAACTTTGGGGCGGGTACCTGTATAAAAGTAAGTGCAAACATGTCTTTGTCATTAACAAATACAAAAAACTAAAACCATGAAAATTACATTAACAGGGTCAATAGGAAATATTGGCAAACCACTTACCGAAAGTTTGGTAAAAGCCGGCCACCAGGTAACTGTAATAACCAGCAAACAAGCCCACGCTGCCCAAATTAAGTCGATGGGAGCTATACCCGCAGTAGGATCAATAGAAGACGTGGCATTTTTAACTAATGCTTTTACAGGTGCCGATGTTGTTTATGCTATGGTACCACCAAATTTCGGTGCAACGCATTGGAAGGAATATATCGCAGGTATAGGCCATAACTATGCAGCCGCCATTAAAGCGGCAGGGGTTACCAAAGTAGTTCAATTAAGCAGTATTGGTGCACACTTAACAGAAGGCGCCGGACCGATTACCGGGCTTCACCAGGTAGAAGTTGAGCTGAATAAATTAGAAGGTGTAGTTGTAAAATATGTGCGGGCGGGCTTTTTTTACACCAACTTCTATTCGAATGTTGATATGATAAAACATGCGGGTTTATTGGGCAGTAATTATGGTGCAGACACTTATCTGCCACTTGTGCACCCGGTAGATGTTGCCGATGCCATTGCCGAAGAAATACAACAACCATTTACTGCTAATAGCATCCGTTATGCAATTAGCGACGAACATACCGCGGGCGAATCTGCTGCTATATTAGGGAAAGAGATAGGTAAACCAGAATTGCCCTGGGTTGAGTTTACTGATGCTGATACCTTAGGCGGTATGCTGCAAGCCGGCTTGCCCGAAGAGATAGCCAAAAATTATGTAGAAATGGGTGAAGTTTCCCGAAATGGAAAAATGCAGGAGGATTTCCTGACACATAGATCTGCGTTAGGAAAAAGAAAGCTTGAAGATTTTGCGGTAGAATTTGCCAAAAGCTTTTAAACTGATAATCAATCTTATACAGAAACCGGTATTGCGCCGGTTTTTTTGTTTAAACCTTTAGCGTTTTTATTCATCAATAAGGTATACATCATCATTACATTAACCTAAGTCTTATAATTATGAAAACTAAACACACACTACTATTAGCTTTACTATTATCGTTTAGCTTTTTTGGCAGGTCGCAAGGGTTGTCAGATGTCAACCTGCGCATCTCTAACGATAAAACAATCGTCCGATCGATAGAACTATATGCCGGCAATATTATTATCAAGGTATCACAAAAAGGCAATGTTAAATTAAATGCGGTAGCAGGTACCCAATATGCCTATTTGGACCCGGTTAGCGATTCACAGAATAATAAATTTAGAACGCTTGATAATATGCTGATAGATTATTATGATAATTTTGAAGAAAGCAGGGCCGGAAAAATAAAATCCATTGGCAGTATAGCAGTTACTTACTATGATAAATTTGACGGCTTTGAAAACATTGGCCGGGTAAAATCCATTGGCGCTCTTAAATTTATCTATTACAGTAAATATGATGGATTTGATAATATAGGAAAGTTAAAATCTGTGGGTAGCATTAATATAGCCTATTATGATCGTTATGATGGCGATGACCTTAACGGCAAATTAAAATCTGTTGGCAACACCGTCATTATATATTATGATCGCTATGACGGACCATTTAAGAACGGTAAAATAAAATCTATCACCGGCAAAACACCGCATTTAACCATTAGTAACTTATCGGCGGATATATTAGCCGATAACGACACCTTTTAATATTAGCACGATATCCAAACCACCTGTCGAACTAACATTATTAGAGGATCCCTGACAAGTTCTTGTCAGGGATGGTCGGGTGTTCCTCTTACCAAAAATGAAACATCCCCAATTAATGAAAGCCTGCAATAGTATGCGGCACATACAATTCTTCCAGTTTCTTTATTTCTTCGGATGAAAGCTTGACCGATAGTGCTTTTACCGCGTCGGCTAAATGCCCCGGCTTACTTGCCCCAATAATTGGCGACGTAATAGTCGAATTTGCTAACAACCAGGCCATAGCTACCTGCGCGTTAGGCAAACCTTTTTGCGCAGCAACTTCATTCAGGCGCTCAATCACTTCAAAATCACCAAATTTGCCATAGATATCTTTTCCAAAACCATCGGTCCGGGCACGTTCTGTTTCGTTACGGTCCTTGTTTAGAGGGCGGGTTAGTAAACCCCTCGCCAACGGCGACCACGGAATAACCGCTATTTTTTGATCTTTACATAACGGTATCATTTCGCGTTCCTCTTCGCGGTATACCAGGTTGTATTGCGGTTGCATGGATACAAAGCGTGTCCAGCCATGCAAATCAGAAACATAAAGCGATTGCGCAAATTGCCAGGCATGCATAGATGATGCACCAATATAGCGCGCCTTACCGGCTTTCACCACATCATGCAGGGCTTCCATGGTTTCTTCTATCGGGGTATTATAATCCCAGCGATGGATTTGATACAAGTCAACATAATCTGTGCCTAATCTTTTCAAACTGGCATCAATCGCGCTCATAATATGCTTGCGCGACAGGCCCTTATCATTCGGCCCCGGCCCCATAGCGTTAAATACTTTGGTTGCCAGCACAACCTCATCGCGTTTAGCAAAATCTTTTAGTGCTTTGCCAACCACTTCTTCGCTGGCGCCATCTGCATATACATCGGCGGTATCAAAAAAGTTAATGCCAAGCTCCAGCGCCTCTTTAATAAACGGGCGACTCTCTGCCTCATTAAGGGCCCAGGGCCATCTTTCTGTAGGTTTACCATAGGTCATGGTACCTAAACACAGGCGCGAAACCATCATACCTGTATTTCCAAATCTTACGTAGTCCATAGTAGTTGTATATTTCAGGCAAATTACAAATTGTATTTGAATGGGTTTATACTGTTTATTTAGTTAGTACCACCTTAATACCTGATGATAGTAAAAGGCGATCAAATATAGCTTAGCCACCATTGCTGGTGCGTCTTTTTGTATTTGCTGAACCACCTGCATGGCAGGTATAATATTACTATTACCACCAACCATATCAGATACACGCCTAACAAGTTAAACCCAAAGCCAGCGGGTGAAAACAGGAAAGGTATTTTAGGGTTAACGATCTGACTGGTAGAATAGCCCTTTGCGAAAAATACAATTACGTGGATAGTTTGAATTAAATACCAGTGGCATACATAATAGAAAAAGGGCACATTGCCATATACTATTATAATGGACGTAAACCTGTTTTTAACCGTTTCTATACTAGCTAATAGAACCAGCGAGGGCCCTATCGTCATGCTCAGATATAGTAACGAGCATGGGTATTTGGTAGTATTAAGAAATGAGATAATACTTAACGCGGTTGTTTTTTGAACCGACCATGGCGACGGGTCCCCATAAATATTAAATGCCCTGAATATAAGGAACAGCGCCAACAGGCCCAGGCCCGAATACAATAATGTTTTTCGGCGTTTTACAGCAGAAACTGAGCTTTTGTAAAGTGAGCCGAAAACATAGCCAAGCAGCATTACGCCTGTCCACGGTAAAAGGGCATAGGCTATTAATACATAATGATTGCTGCCAATTTGTACAAAACCGTTAAATCCGGCAGCCGACAAAAACAGTTTCCAGCCAATGGTTGCAGTAATGGGCCCCGGGTTTACAATATCCAGAATATTGTGCCCAAAGAAAATAATTGCGCCAATAATACCAATAACTGTTAATGGGGTTTTTAACCTTACTAATAACCCCAGCAATACCATGCTGCCGCCAATGGCCCATATCACCTGCAAAATCAAAACATTATAAAGCGGATTAAGGGTTATAGCAAAAGTTATAAAAACAACTTCAACCACAATAAGCCATAACCCACGTTTAATCAAAAACACACTTAACTCATTCCTGGTACGGCGCATACCCGCCAGGTAAGCCGACATACCGCTTAAAAACACAAAAGTGGGTGCACAAAAATGAGTTATCCAGCGGGTAAAAAACAAAATGGGGGTAGTTATTGCCAGATTTGTGGGTTCGGGCTGGCCCAGATGAAAAACATCCCTAACATGGTCAATAGCCATTATCAGCATTACTAAACCGCGTAATATATCTATAGATTCTATACGATGCTTTGTAGTAGCAGAGATTGTTGTTGCCATAAAGAGATCAGGTTAAGAAATAGTTATGTCGAATATAAATAAAATCAATTTCATAACAAATTGATTTTTAATATTAAACATCGGTTTAGTCTAAAACAAAAAAGCCCGTAAATATAATTTACGGGCTTTTTACTGATCTAAATGTTATTTATGCTTTCGCAAATTCAAAAGGTAATTTTCTATACCTGATACCGGTTGCGGCAAAAATAGCGTTGCCTACCGCGGGTGCCATTGGTGGCAGTCCGGGTTCGCCTAGGCCGGTTGGCGCATCATCAGACGGTACAAATTTCACAATAACCTCTATTGGCGCGTCCTTCATCCGCAAAAACTTGTACGTGTGGAAGTTGGTTTGCTCAACAGCGCCCTTATCAAAAGTAACCTTGCTAAATAGGGCATGGCTTAAGCCGTCAATAATAGCTCCTTCTACCTGGGTTTCGGCACCGCTTTGGTTAACCACCCTGCCGCAATTAACAGCACTGTATACTTTAGTTACCCTAAACGTTCCATCCTTCAATTTAGTTATTTCGGCTACGTGAGCAGCATAGGTACTAAAAGAAAAATGCGAGGCAAAGCCCTGATATACGTTTGGCTTTTTTGGTTTGCCCCAACCGCTTATTTGCGCAACCAGGTCTATAACGCTTTTATATTTAGCTATGTCATACCCCCCGTCGGTTTTGCCAACCGGTTGGTCTTTTGCTTTTTCTAACAATTCAAGCCTTAAAGCTATCGGGTCCTTTTTCATTTGGTGGGCCAATTCATCCAAAAAACACTCATCAGCAAATGCTACCGAGTTACTGGTAGGCGCGCGCCATGGCCCTGTTTGTATATTTGTTTTAAGAGAATGATTATCTGCGCGATAATTAGCTACAGCTCTTGCCGGGAAACCATCCGGATTGGATGCCCTGCCTCCGCTTAATACTGCGGCATTAAGGTGCCATGCCACCAACTCATTCGCCGAGTTGATTGCCGCTTTGTATTTAAACATACTTGGCGGACGGTAAAAATCGCCCTGCATATCATCTTCGCGCATCCATAGCATTTGTATGGGCACTTTAGCGGCTTGCGATATTAACGCTGCTTCTACTCCGTTATCCGGTTGTAGCTTGCGGCCAAAACCACCTCCCTGCCTTGGCATACCTAAAGTTATATTAGCTTCGGGTACACCCACAGCTTTTGCAACCTCGGTGCGTAAGCGCGCGGGCACTTGTGTAGGGCCATACAGATCAACCTTACCATCTTTTACATCAGCAAAAAAGTTAAGCGGCTCCATGTTGGCATGCGATAGCGCGGGTGTTTCATACACTGCTTCTACTAGCTTGTAGTCTTTATTATTTAATGCAGCATCTACGTCTCCGTCATTTCTGCCAGGTTTTTCGCTGTAGTTTTTTAACAGTTCGGTAAACGAGGCATCATGGTCAGCGGTGCTTTCCAATTTGCTTGTCTCTTCCCAAACAACCTTCAATACATCCCGTCCTTTTTTAGCGGCCCAGGTTGACGTTGCCAAAACCGCCACTAAGTTTCTTGAAGGTACTGCAACCACATTTTTAACACCGGCTACTTTGCGCGTCTCGGTGTCATCAAATGATTTTAAGCTTTTGCCAAACGCCGGCGGGCGGGCAACTATCGCAAATAGCATGCCTTCGCGACGGGTGTCTATACCATATAATGGTTTACCGGTAATTATTTTATGATTATCAATATTATGTACCCGGGTGCCTATTATTTTAAAATCTTTTGGGTCTTTTAATTTAACATTGGCAGGTACCGGCAATAATGCTGCTTTAGCCGCCAGGTCACCATAGGCTAATTTTTTTCCGCTTGGTTTATGTATTACAAAGGCATTTTCGGCATAGCAATCATCCTCATTTGCCCCCCATTGCTGCGCGGCCGCTGTAATCATCATTTGACGGGCCGTTGCTCCGGCGTTGCGTATAGGTGTGTAGCGGGTTCTTACCGCACCGCTGCCACCTGTTGTTTGCGAGCCGTATTTACTTTGATCGAGCGGTGCCATTTCTACTACCACTTTATCCCATTGTACATCCAGCTCTTCGGCCAATATCATGGGTAATGCTGTTTTTACGCCCTGGCCAATCTCCGGATTGGGCGACATTAATGTAATTAACCCGTTAGAATCTATAGATACGTAGGCATTAGGCGAAAATATTGCGCCCGCGGCATGTTTAACCGGGCTTGCATCCGTTAGCAAATGGAACCCAAACATTATACCGCCCCCTGCAATTGAGCTTACTTTTAAAAAGTGGCGCCTTGAAACTGATTGATCGCTCATTTTGTAACCCCTCCTTTACTGGCTGCCAGATGTATGGCCTTACGTATACGATAATGTGTGCCGCAACGGCATATATTGCTCATAGACAGATCAATATCGTCATCTGTGGGGTGTGGGTTTTGTTTCAGCATTGCCGCTGCGGCCATAATTTGCCCAGATTGGCAATAACCGCATTGCGGTACATCAACCTCGCTCCAGGCTTGTTGTACCGGGTGCGTGCCTTCGGCGCTTAACCCTTCAATAGTTACAATTTTAGAGTCTTTAACCTCTGAAACGGGCAATTGGCATGATCGCACAGCGAAACCGTTAAAATGCACAGTACAGGCACCACACTGGGCAATGCCGCACCCGAATTTTGTACCAACTAAATTTAAATGATCACGCAATACCCAAAGCATTGGGGTGTCTGGATCTGCATCAACAGTAAGCAGCTTATTGTTGACAGAAATTTTGTATGTAGCCATAATGACTTTTGTTTTTAAGTAAATCTATTAGTAAAAACTTTACTTTACAAATATTAGTGGGCAATAACTAAAATATTACATACTATTTAATCCCCCTGATAAATCGCGAGATCATGTAAAGCAAATGATAATATTGCAAACCTTTTGATTTGAAAGAAATAGTCGACAAGGTGGTTCGGGTGGTTAACAACCAAGTCATTGATTTATTGCAGTTTTTCCACAAAAGTGGAAAATAACCGGTACAATAACGGGCAATTCGGATACTACATAGATAATATAGTACGTTAATATGTAACAACTATTACTTACATTCATTTATCTTTTCAGCCGCTACTGCTAATCAATACGTCTGCCCCCCGGTTTCTATCTTTTTCACTTAAAAAATTAAGTTTATGGAAATGATAATGATACAAGAAGCGGATGCCGCTACCTTAGAGGTACTCACCTTCGCTTTGCAAATGGAAGGCTACCGGGTTTGCAGCCCGACCGATAATAATGAAAATGTTCTGGATTTGATCCGGCGGCATCACCCCAGGCTGGTTTTGCTGGACTGCTGGCTCAGCAATTATTCGGGTAAGCATATCTGCCAATGGATCAAGGCGCATTTCCCACGTTTGCCGGTAATCGCTTTCAGTTGCGATAATCAGATCGATGAGCAATACCGCCTGTTAGGTTTTGATGATTACATAAAAAAGCCATTTAATCTTGAACTCCTTTATCAAGTGATTCGAAAACACTTACCTCAACATAAAAAGAGCCGCTATATGCCGGTTTAATGATAATTATCTGATTAAAATGGAATTACTTCGGGAAAACATACTAGATCTTATTCGTAACTCATGCTCATCTCATTTGGAGCTGAATGTGTTTAACGGACACATTATTGTTAACCTGCCGGATGCAGAAAAAGATTTTCGTTCAATATATAATAAAGTGAAACAGGAAATTAAAAAATGCATAAGGCAGCATTTTCCAGATAGGGATGAAGAGCTATTATTCGAGATAAGGAACTGCTCATGGAATTGCAGCTTTAAATTAGGGAAGACAACGTTATAACAGGGAACAAGCCGAGCAAACAAGCGTTTAAACATTTGGTTTGAAAAAGATAAAAAATGACAAACCCGTGCTTATGCAGATTGTTGTATCCTATAGCCGGAATGCTCCGGCCTGTTGATTTTTAAAGGAGGATAAGTTATGACACTGGTAAAATTTAATGAACGAAAAGACACTGGCATGTTAAGCCCGGTCTTTAATGATATTTTTGAAAACTTTTTTAACGACGCTTTTGTATCAGACCGGATGGTATCCAGGGTGCCGGCCGTAAATATTTCGGAAACGGAAAGGCACTATCATATTGAGCTGGCTGCACCGGGACTAAAGAAAGAGGATTTTAAGCTGGATCTGAACAGGAATATGCTGACCATATCGGCCGAAAAACAAAACGAGCAAGTGGATAATGACAAAAAATATAATAAACGCGAATACATCTATACCTCATTCGTGCGCTCTTTTACGCTGCCCGACTCTGTGGATGACGCAAATATTGAAGCCCAATATACTGATGGTATACTCAGAATTAATGTGGCCAAAAGAAAAGAAGCGACAACGCCCAGCCGTCAGATCAAGATTAAATAATTGCTCATCAGTCAATTGTTAATTGAGGCGCTGTTTCAGCGCCTTTTTTTATGCCATTTTTATACTATGTTTAATTATTTAAAACCAAGCGCTACAGAAATCACATCAGATACCAGGCTGGTGCTTTGCGAATAATGTCCATACCTGATTTCAAAATCATGAAGATTTTGCCACCCCATTACCCCGGTTGGCGGCGCTATTCTAAATCCTACACCAAAAAACTGACTGTTAAACTTAGCATATTCATAATTACTGGTGTAATAAGTGTCGGTGGGGTTATGGACCTCATAAGGGGCAAAATATCTGGCAGCCGATTGATTGTAATACCTGTAAAACGGTGAAACTGAAAAGAAAGGTGTAATTTTATAAACCATTTCCAGGTTGGCTGTATTAGAATTGCTGCCCCAATTATCCATATAGTATCGGTAATATGATCGGAGAATAATATTGTCACCCAGAAAATAATTAGCCCTTAACCCTAATGGAAGCTTAAACCTTGACGATGGTAATTTCTCGATAGTGTCTTTTTTGTTTGTAAAATACACCCGGTGAAAAGGTAAACTTAAGTATCCTTTTTGTGCAACCCCGTCTGTTAGGAACATTACCTGCAAACTGGAATTTATCATCTGAGAATAAGATAATGATATGGTATAAGTATTTCTGGGACTGGTTGGAATGCTTGGCGTTGAACTACCACTGCCACTCAAAACACTGTTTCCACTGGCCGTAGTAACATAAGTAGGCCCGGTTGAGACGACCACAGTTGATTGCGGAATAAGTTCGGAAGGATAAATGAGTGTAACATGATCAAAATAAGCCTGTAGTTTCATGCCAAATTCGCCACTTTTATCATTTGTCTTTTTTGAGAAGTGTACATCAGCGCCTAATGATTTATAATTGTACTCGCCCGAATAATAAGTGCCCAACCCAAAACTCGTGCCTTTAATTTCATTTTCAATTGTCCAGTCTAATGACGGATATACGCGTGATCCGCCGGTTTTTGATGCCCCTGATGTAGATACAAAAGCTGCTGATGCCGAAGTATGATGATCAACACCCAAACCAATTGAAAGTATGTTTTTATGTTTAGGCTGCCCATACCAGGAGAGTTTCAGATCCAGGCCATTTGAAAAATCTGTTACTTTTTCTGTTCCGATACCCCCTGTAACTGCAGAATGATCTCCATTTTGGCTATAATAACTTGATACCAAATTTATTTCTTCAACCTTTAGTTGTGTAGGGTAATAGCTGCCTGTATCATCAACATCAATAGGGATTTGTATAGCAAATGGATTTTTATTGCGGCTGGTATCTTCCTTACTTTGTGAAAAGGCATTTAAACGGCAAATGAGTGCGAAACCAAGAATAGTTAAATATTTCTTTTTCATGAAAATTGATTCTGTATAAAATTAATTGCAACCGCAGCCACCACCGGTTTTTCCGGCATTTGCGCCAGAAGCACTTTCACGATAGGATTGAAAATTTAACTCATTCTTTTCGGCCTTACGGTTTCCAAGCGCCATTTCAGAATCATTGAGCCTGTTTTTTTGATATTCCCGTAAACGCACACACGAAGAGAAACTTATCATTATTAAAAAGCAGGCCAATAGTTTTACAATTTGATTTGTCATTTTAATCGGGGGATTTATTTAATGTTGATATTTTTTGAAGTATATAAATTATTGTAATCATCAATTATGACTGCTTCAATACTTTTCATTTGGTTTATCATATTTAACCCGGTATTAATACCCATAATCATTACCGGAGTTGTCATAGCATCAGCAACTTCTGCATTAGTTGTAATAATGGTTACGCTTTTAATACCGGTAACGGGCAAGCCTGTAAGCGGGCTAATGGTGTGCGAATATTTTTTACCATCCACCATAATAAATTTTTCATAATTACCTGATGTGGCAACAGCCATATCAGTGATGTCCATATACGAAAATATTTCATGTGAAGAATCCGGATTTGCAATGCCGATGGTCCACTTTTGGCCGTTTGGCTGTACACCCCAGGCGTTCAAATCGCCCGACGCGTTTACCACCCCACTACTCACACCGCCTTGTTTCATAATTTGTTTTGCCCGCTCGGCGGCATAACCTTTACCTATCCCCCCAAACCCTATCCTCATTCCTTTTTCCCGCAAAAAAACCGTGCAGTTTTCGTCGTCAAGCACAACGTTTCTGAAGTTAATAAGGCGCACCATTTTTTTTGCAGTAGCTTTATCCGGCAATGCGGTCATTTTTTGATCAAAGTTCCATAGTTGTTTATCCACAGACCCATAAGTAATATCAAATGCACCACGGGTTACTTCAGATATCCTGATAGATCGTTTAATAAGATCAAATGTTTCCCGGCTTACTGCCACAGGCTGTATACCGGCATTTTGGTTAATCCAATTGGTTTCGCTATCGTCGCTAAAAGTGGTCAATAACCGTTCTATTCTTTTTATTTCATCAACTCCCAAATCAATTTTCTCATTGGCCCATATTTCATTATCAGCAACCACGCTCAACTCAAAACGGTTACCCATTAACTTGCAGGCCCTTTTAAAAATTTGCTGATCTGGCATCGGGGTTTAAAAAAATAAAAATTAACGGGATTTTTGTAATTATCTCCAAACAATAGTAAAGGGACAATCTGAAGATTAGATGAAATTAACGCCTTTATAAGGGTTTTTAACGTTAATTAACAGATTCAATATCATTGCTATTATAAATCAAACGGATTTCTTGAGCGTTAGCGAAAAACCTCAAACTAAGCACAGGCCGCCGGGGTGGGTTCTGAGCATAGCTTAAAGCGAGAAGTCGCTTATATACAACTCTCCGTCAACCAGCCCATCCAACTCCGCAGGGTTATGGCTCACTATTAAAACTGTTATGTTTAGCTCTTTAAACACAACTTTTAATTCCTGTATTAATTCGGTTTTCATCTCCGGATCTAATGCGGAAAAAGGCTCATCCATCAATAACAATTTAGGTTTGATAGCAAGCGCGCGCAAAATAGCTAAACGCTGCTGTTGCCCGCCTGATAGGTGCACGGGTTTATGATTGGTCAGGGTATCCAGCTTACCTAAAATTAATAGCCGCGTTATCCAATCCTTATGGTTCGTAGCGTATGCTAAATGCTCAATAACCGTCATGTTTGGAAACAGGGCATAATCCTGGAAAACAAAGCCTGTTTTTCTTTTTTGGGGCGATAGGTTGATGTTTATGTTGGTATCTAACCAGGTAGTATTATCAACTGTTATCCTGCCTTTTTCGGGCGAGATCAATCCGGCTATTATTTTTAAAAAGGTGGTTTTTCCTGCTCCGGAAGGGCCATATATTTTGGTAATGCTTCCATCGGCAAACCGGCGGTCTATTTTCAATATTTGCCGGCCATGATAAACTTTTAGTCTTTTCTCTATTGCTATGTCTATCATTCTAGCGGAGATTTTGCCTGGTACTTATTAAAAATAAACAAGCCTATTACCATTACAAACGTTATACAAAACAGTATCAATGAGTAAGTATTGGCGGCAGCATAATCCATCCGCTCAACAGAATCATATACGGCAATTGAGGCTACACGGGTAACACGGGGAATGTTGCCACCTATCATCAATACTACACCAAACTCACCTAATGTATGAGCGAACGTTAGCACAATAGCTGTTAATAAGGATGGTTTGATATTTGGTATTAATATGCTTTTAAAGGTTTGCCACTTGGTTTTACCCAGGGTATAGGATGCCTGGGCTAATGATGCCGGTAATTGTTGCAGCGCCGATTTAATGGGCCCCACCATAAATGGCATGCTGTAAATAAAAGAGGCCAATACCAATCCCTGAAAGGAAAAAACAAATTGGATATCGAACGTATTTTGCAACCATTTACCCAAGCCATGCTGCGGACTAAAAGCCAGCAACAAATAAAACCCTAATACCGATGGCGGCAATACCAGCGGCATAGTAATAACGGCCTCAATAATAGTTTTAAAAAATGAGCGGCCCTTTGATAACCACCACGCAACCGGTAAACCCACTATCAATAGTAACAGCGTGGTAATTGCTGCCAACTTTAATGTAAGCCAAATTGGTGAAAGGTCCATCCGCCGGGATTAATTATTGAATACGATAACCGTATTTTTCAAATATACGCTTAGCGGGGGCACTTAAAATATATTGGTAAAATTTTTCGGCATCGGGGTTTTTTTCGCCGTGTTTCAAGATTACGATACCTTGTTGGATTGGTGTGTAGCTTTTAGGGTTTATCACTTTCCAGAAAAGCGGTGTTTTATTGGCCGGGTCTTTTACTAATGCCTGGGTGGTGAAACCCACTTCGACCACACCGGTAGTGATATAGGTATTTATCTGCGAGATGCTTTCGCCGTAAACCATTTTGCTTTTAACGTTTTCCAGTATGCCGTTTTTCTTTAACAATTCTTCGGCAGCTAAACCATAAGGCGCGACTGCAGGGTTAGCTATCGCGATTTTTTTTATGCGGGGAGTTAGCAGCATGCGCTCCCAGTTCTGGAAACCTATATTCTGACTGCTGCAAATTATTAAGCTGCCATAGGCATAAACAACAGGGACTTTGGCGCTAAATCCTTCTTTATATAATTCTTGGGGGAAACTCATATCAGCCGATAAAAAAACATCAAATGGAGCACCGTTCTTTATCTGCGCTACCAGTTTGCCCGACGAGCCAACAATAGGTTCTATCTCTATACCAGTTCTTTGTTTAAAATCTTTTTGAAGTACTTCTATAATAGATTGCAGGTTGGCGGCCGCGGCTACTTTTAAACCTTGAGCATAGCTGGATACTGAAAATAACATACAGGTAAATAATAATATGCCTGTTCTTTTAAAATAAAATATGTTGAGTTTCATGTTTTAATTTTATCATACAAATATAAAGCGTTTTTAAACCATTGTTTTAAATTTAAAACATTAACCTTTATACAAAAAAAGGGTGAAAGCTATTGGCCCTCACCCTTTAGTATTTTATACAGACTACCTATTAATTCCCCGGCGCATCATTTGGTGTGCCTACAATTTTAAAAACTTTATCGCCATTGGTATCAACGGCATCCTGGAAATAGTACCCTTCTTCTGATACATAATATTTTTGCCCGTTTAGCTTTAACATTTTACAACCTTGTGGCAGTGTATCAACCAGATCGCCAACTTGTGGCAGGTCATCCTGTGCATTACCATTATTGTCTGTATTTAATTCGCCGTCTTTACCTGCTATTTGGTAAACTAATGTACCATCATCTTTAGTAATGGGTTGGTAATACACGCCATTCAACTCATAATATTGCATGCCGTTTATGGCTATTGCCTGCGCTTTTGCCGGTAATTGGTTTATTACGGCACCAACCGGTGGTTCAACCACGGTATAATCATTGTTTTCCTGGCGATAGTATAAGCCATCACTGTAAAAATATTGGTCGGCGCCAAAATAGAACGGGTAGTAGCCAAAAGGCAACACATTTAATCTTACACCTAATTGCGGCCGGTAATAAGTTCCGTAATACCCGCGGTTTTGGTAATAAAATCCTCTTGGCCTCACTGTTATATAGTTGTGCCCATAAGCCAGGCCCGGGTAACTACGGTAGCCGGTACGAGGACTATAAGTATTGGGTCCCCTTTGGCCCAATCCAGAATAACGGCGTGGGGCGTAGGCTCCATTGGTGCTGCGTGGATTGGCTGGTGAAAAGCTCATGCTCTGCTGATGGGTGGCACCGCGTGGCGCAGATGGCGTAGAGCCAAGGCTGTTTGTGCTTCTTTGCGGCTGGCCGCTATTGCGTTGTTGCGGAGCTACGTTTGCATTGTTGCTGCGCTGTTGCTGTACTTGTGGCTGCGGATTGCTGCGTTGTGGCTGCGGTTGAGCTTGAACAGGCGCTGCAGGAGCCGGAGCTGAACCACCGCTAGTTCCGTCGCTATGATCGCCGCCTCTTTGTGCCATAGCCGGTATAGTAAGGATAATGCACAATACTGCGCTAAAAGCAATACCAGTTAATTTTATGTATGTCTTTTTCATGGTTTGGTTATAAATGGATTGTCATTAAATCGTGCCGATTATTGGTGATTTGGACTGTAAAAAGTATTAACGGTTTAATCCTTATAATAATAACGTTATTGCCTTAGTTCAAGTATTCAGTACGTAGACGTATTTGATAGGCGAAAAGTTACAACGCTTCGGCAATAAATATACAAGAATTATCAAAATGCAGCTCAAAAAAACCATCTGCCATGGTTTTAAAATTGTCATTACTTATTTTTTGTAATCCGCTTGTTTTAATGTTTGCAGGGTGTTGTAAAAGCCTAATACCTTCGCCTGCCGGTTTCCATTTACTAAAGCCCGGGTTAACCGCGTATATTTTTTGCTGATCATAAAATATTACCAGATTAATTTTATCTGCGAAAGGCAGATAATCATTCAGATCAAATTCATCCGCTACAATATTAACAGCCGGATAGCCTTGTGCAATTAAATAGTTTAAGGCCGACGCGATTATTGTATGGTCACCCAAAGGCAACAAATTTATATCTGATTGCAGGGCCTCGTCTATTTCATCGGTTATTACCCAATCTATTTTAATACCGTACGAGTTTAGTTTTTCGGCAATTAATGGAGTTACTATTAAAGTGGGGCTCCATTCTAACAATTGGCCCAATTGTTCGTCATCAAAGCTATCCAGGCCCAATACCAATAGGGCCGGTTCCTGTTTTTCGCGAATGATATGGTGGGATGACATGGAGATTTAGAGATTAGTTAATTGGAGATTAGTAATTAGTGATCGTGTTAATAATTAATCACGCTAATCAAAACCGTATTAATCATTAATTCAGACAAAGGTATTAATATATTTTTTGATAAAAGTCCTTCACAGCCCTACCGGGGTCAGGGGCTAAGTTTATTGCCGCAGATACCGCGATGCCATAAATGCCGGTTTGCAATAATGGCTCAACATCTGTTAGCCCAATGCCGCCCACGGCTATTACAGGTATATCAATAAGCTGTTTTTGCAATTCGCGATAGCCCTCAAAGCCCAGCAGCGGCTTATTATTGGGTTTGGTATCGGTATGCGCAAATGGGCCATATCCGCAATAATCTACAACCCCGGTGGCTTGTACTGCCAATAATCGTTCAATATTTGTTGCCGATGCGCCTAATGTTTTATCCTCTCCAATATGTTCGCGAATAATAGAAAGGTCGGCATCAAAATCTTCAATATGTACACCTTGCGCATCAACCCTATCCAATAAATGGTAATGATTGGTTAAAATAAGCGTTGTGCCCCATTCATCGCATATTTCGGCAATTTGATTTATTTCTTCAATCAGTTCATCATCAGCTTTGGTTAAGCAGCGATATTGCAGCCAGTTTGCACCGGCACTACAGGCTATTTGTGCCTGTTCAACATGGCTGCGGTTAGGCAGATCCTGGGTTAAATAATGAAATTTGGATATGTATTTCTTCATACCTGAACATGATTTAAATAATTAATAGATGCCATGATGATATTATAAATGCCAAACGTAAAATCATGATTGAAAGATTACCTCGAATAAGCAACTAAAAAAGCATTATTTAAAAATTAACAGATTGCAATGATGCATTATAAATGCCATCAAAAAAAATCCTTTAATCCTAAAATCGTGTCAACACTTCACTTATAGGTACCCCAATAGAACCATTTGGCGCCTGTATATGTAATAAGGCAGAAATAGTTGGCGCAATATCCGTCATGTGTGTACTGCGGGTAATTGTACCATGCTGTATGCCCCAGCCCATAAATACCAATGGTATATGCGCGTCATACGGGTTCCAGGTGCCATGTGTGGTGCCGGTTGGGCCCTTATCATTTGTTCCGTGCCCTGTAAAATAAGCAGGCTTCAGAATGATTTGGATAACACCGCTATGTTCGCGGCTATAGCCATTTATAATACGTGTACGCAGTTCTTCAGGAATATTTGCTGTTTGTGCTTTTTGCATATCAACTGCAAAAGCAACAGAAGGCAGTTTCTGCAAGTAGGCTATACAATCGTTTTTTAATGCGTTTTCATCCAACTTTAAATACTTAATGATTTTATAATTAAAGTTAACCTGGTAGTTAGTAAAGCTAAGCACCAGGCCGTCAATTTTATATTTTTCCATTAAAAAGCTGTTAATATCTTTTAATGAAGCAGCTTCATCCCATACGCCTGCCGGGATATTTTTATCCTGCAAAAAGGCGGGGTTGTGTGCTGCGCCGTGGTCGGCTGTTAAAAATACGGTATAGTTTCCTTTGCCCACTTTTGCATCAAGAAAAGTAAGAAATGTACCCAGGTCGCGGTCTAAACGCAAATAGGTATCTTCAATTTCTACAGCGTTAACACCAAACTGGTGGCCTATATAATCTGTAGAAGATAAACTCATCGCTAAAAAATCTGTTGCTTGTCCGGTCCCTAATTGCTCGCCGTTTATTGCCGCCACTGCAAGGTCAATCGTCATGGTGTTACCGTAAGGCACACTGCGTATCAGCCCTAAATTACCCTTATATAAATTTGATGTTTTTACAGGCAAGGTTGGTGCATCAGCGCCTTTAAATGCTCCCTCATATTTGTTATCATCCGCGGTGCTTTGCAAATAAGTATTTATGGGATATAATGTATTCCAGTCTAATTTTAAATAGGTTTCCGGTAGTTTCTGATCATTAAAATCTTTCATCCATTGTGGCAATTCTTTCATGTAATACGTACTGGTTATCCAGTTGCCGCTTTTATCATCAAACCAATAGGCGGCGTTTGCGGTATGCCCCCCGGGTAAAATACCGCCACGGTCTTTTAAAGCTATGCCAATAACTTTCGAATGGAAATTTGTTGCCAGCCTTAACTCGTCAGTAACAGTTGTGGTTAATAAATTGCGCGGCGACATCTGGCCCGCCTTTGATACGGCGCCCACGGTTTGTACTGTGCTGTCATCTGTACAATACATTGATTTGCCGGTGGCTTGTATTATAAAATCATTACCCGCAATGCCGTGTATAGCCGGAACGGAGCCGGTATAAATAGCTGTATGCCCCGCGGCGGTTACCGTAGGTATATAGTCTATATTAGTATTTTCACAGCTAAAACCTTCCTTTAACAAGCGTTTAAAACCACTATTGCCATAACGCGAATAATAACGGTACAGGTAATCCCAGCGCATTTGGTCAACCACTATGCCTACTACCAATTTGGGGCGGGGCAGATCTGTCGAAGGAACAACTGCAGCGGTTACTGCCGACGAGACTGTTTTCTTTTTGGTTTGTGCAGATGCTATAACTGCAACAGAACAGAAAAATATAATAAATGAGTGTTTAATTTTCATTGTACAAGTTTAAAACATCAAATATCAATAATACAATTAAAACCGCATGTGAAGTTTGTGTTAATTTAAAATCAAGCTAAACCGCAAATGTTAATAACGAGTGCTGGCTTGCGGTATGCAGATCGCGCCATACTCGGTTAATTTCCATATCAGGCGATGCTGCTAACAAGCCGCAATAAGGGTAAAGTACATCAACCGTTGCAAGGGCTTGCCTTGCTAATGCCCTGCTTGTTTGGCTCACAGCTAACAGTTGCTCGACGGAGCTTTGATCCTGGTTCCAGGATTTATCTACTGCAGCAAAAAAGGCATTCCGGGCTAAGTGCAGCTTATCCGTTTCAAGGGCAAACACCTTATCGAGTTCGTGCTGGTTGTCGGCAGTAAGTTTGGGCTGCTTTCTTTTTTGTTCAAAAACAGCATGGCAAAGGTCAGTAAAGTGTACGGCCATACCAGAAAGGTTTACTGCCAGGGTAGCTTCTGCCAACTGCAAAAACGGGTATTGATATAACCTGTCGCTAACCGCTGCATAATCTGCATTTATACGGAAACAACGGTTCGCATTTACCTTTAAGTTTTTTATTTGAAATGAATGGCTACCTGTGGCAACCATGCCTGTATATTTCCAGGTCGGCAATAAAATAACATCCTTTTTATCAACTATAAATGGCAGTATGCAAGGCTCATTTTTGTCATCAAGCACAACTTCTCCATCCTTTTTTATAATACAGTTAGCAGTAAAGTGTGTAGCATGGTAAGCACCGCTTGTATATTTCCAGGTACCGTTGATGATATATCCGGTATCTGTAATTTCGGCAGTTCCGTCTGCCGCACCGCTTCCGGCCAGGCAAACATTATCTTCTTTAAAAATAAAATTCGCAATTTGCGGCGATATAAATCCGCCAAACCAACCCGCGCCGCTGCATAGTGTTACTACCCAACCGATGCTTCCATCAGCCCAACTAATGGCTTCCTGCAGCCTTACCAAATCAGTCAATGCTATTTGTTTCCCGGTGTAAACTTGGGGTATTAAAAGTTTAAACCATTTTTGCCGGTAAACCATTTTTAATTGCGACGCACTTAACATACCCAGCTCTTCGGCTTCGATGGCGGCATCCCTGATTATTGTTACATCCTGGTGATCTATATACTTTGAAGGGTGGGCTATTGAATGTTCCATTTATTTAGTTTATTGGTATTAATAAGCTGTTCTTTTTTCCAAATGGAGCGCCAATCAAAAAAACCAAAAATGGCTACAACAAATAAAAACAGGGTGAGTGCCGAAAACAAAATGAGCTGCTTTTGCCATAGTAACGGTATAGCAAACAGGTTTGAAATATTTAATAATATCCAGTTTTCTAATTTACGCCTGGCCAGCAACCACATACCGGCCCATGCTGTTGATGATACCCACGCGTCCCATACCGGAACGGTTGACGCTGTAAAGTTTTTAAGCAACAGGAACAGTATACCCCATCCCGCAAAAACAATGAGCAGGGTTATTATCCACTCATTACGTGTTGACCAGGAGATGCTTACCGGGGGATGGCCGCGCTTTTTCAGCCAATATATCCAGCCATAAACGCTCATCACCACATAATAAACACTAAGTGCCGATTCTGCATATAGGCCTGCTATCATTAAAACATAAATACCTATTGCAGTGCCTGCTATACCGGTTGGATAAAGCCAGATATTATTAACCTTGGCCAGCAATACCTCGGCAATGCCAAATAATACGGCTCCCCATTCCCAAAAAGTAGTTTGCTGTATTTGCGCGTTTAAAAGGTGCATCAGGGATTGTATATCCATAGTCATGCAGTTTTACATACCATTTTGAACGACAGGGTATAATACCCCATCGTTAAAACAGTATTTATTTTTGAGGTTATTAAAATTTAAGATTCAATGATGCCAAAAAATTAACCGGCGCCTGCGGAAAATAGTAATTGTAATTAACCACTTTACCACCTTCAATATCCGGGTAGGTTGCACCGTCCGACTGGTATTTGGCGCTAAATACATTGTTTATTAATAACCCAATACCTATATTCTTAATGCCTTTTATGCTGAAATTATAATTCAACCGCACATCGTTCACAAAATAGCGCGGAAGCGAGCGGCTTTGCGTTGAGGTATTATCTAAATATTGCTGACTAACGTATTTGCTGATAAAAGCGATCTCCGCATTTTTTAAAGGCTGATAGCTGATAGTGCTTGAACCGGTAAGGTTTGGCGAGTAAGCGATATCCGTTTTATTATACTGTGTTGCATCTAAAGTATTGGTATCATAGTTCTGTAAAAACTGCTGAAAATTTTTAACCTTGTTGGTGCTTAATGTAGCGGTTGCTGCCCAGCTTAATGGCGATGCTATTTTTACTTTGGCGTTGGCTTCTATACCTGCACGGTAGCTGTCTTTAATATTGGTACGTATGGCCTCTCCCACATCATCTAAAGCACCTGTTAGCACCAGCTGATTTTTATACAGCATATAAAAGCCGTTAATGCCCGCGCTAAAATTTGATTGGATAGTACGATAACCAACCTCGAGATCTTTTAAATTCTCTGCCTTTGGGCGGCTTGTGGGCGATGAATTTACAAAGTCGCTGCGGTTGGGCTCGTGGTTACCCACGGCTAACGAAGCATAGATATTATTATTCATGTCCAAATTATAGGTAATACCCACTTTAGGGTTAAAAAAGTTAAGCGCTACCTGTTGCTGTACATTATTCAGGTTTTGATCATACCCTAAAAACGAGTAATAAATGTGGCGGTATTGCATATCGCCATACAGCAATACGTTACCTATATGATACTCTACCTTGCCAAAAATATTAAAGTCGGTTTTCTTGGCGCTGTTGCGCGAATACTCGTAATCCGGTGGAATATTGGTGCTTTGCTGGGTCCACTCAATATTGTTATAATGCTGGCCCTTGTACTCATTGTAAGCGCCGCCAAGTGTCATATCGAGTTTATTATCCGGCTTATAATTCAGGTTATAGGTTGCACCGTAAAAATCATTGTTCAACCATAGGCGGCGCACCAGGTCGGTATTGTTAATAACCACCCCGCCAACTGTAACGGGGGTAATGCCATAATCACTTAAAGCATCGCCATTTCTATACTCTTCGTAATACCCATAGCCTTTGGTATAATGCAAAGCCCCGCTAAAGGATAATTTGGAGTTGATTTGCTGATTATACAGTAGCTGATAATAATTCTGATTATAATTATCAGTTTGATTATTATAATAAGTACCGCTTGAGCTGATGTAACCTAGCTCATTATATCGCCTGTTGCCATATTTTACACTATCCTCGGGCACGCCATCCCAGGCCTGGTGGGTTTTTTCATATCCGCTAAAAACATTAAGGCGCAACACGCTGGTTTTACCATAATAAGCACCGCTTAAAAAGAACGATTTTAAGGTTGAGCCAGAACGATCTATATAACCATCAGATGTCATATTTGATAACCGCCCGTCAAAACTATAATGCCCGCCTAATAAACCTGTACCTACGTTAACCGTGTTTTTTACTGTTCCGTATGAGCCTGCAGAGCTGTTGATCTCGGTATAAGCCGTATCACGGCGGGTAGTGGTTTGTATGTTGATGCTGGCGCCAAAAGCTCCCGCGCCATTGGTAGAAGTACCCACCCCACGCTGCACCTGTACATTGTCTACAGATGAGGCCAGGTCGGGCAAGTCAACAAAGTATACGCCTTGGTCCTCGGCATCATTCATGGGTATGCCGTTAAGGGTTACGTTAATGCGGGTCGCGTCTGATCCGCGTATGCGGATACTGGTATAACCTACCCCTGCACCGGCATTCGAGGTAACCACCGTTGATGGCGTTTGCTCCAGCAAATATTCAAACCCGCGGCCCGAATTGTTTTTGTCAATATCTGTTTTGCTTAAATTAGTAAAAGCAGTTGGCGAATTTGCCGAAGCGCGGGTAGCGCTTACGGTAACTTCTTCTGTAAGGATAGAGTTATGGTTTAAAGTAAAATTTGCCGTTGTATTGGCTGATACTGTAATGCTTTTTTGTGCCGATTGGTAGCCCAGGTAGCTTACCACAATAGTATAGGTGCCGCCAGCTAAATTGGCAATAGCGTAATTCCCGCCGGCATCCGACATTATGCTAACGGCTTGTTTTTGAATGGTGATAGTAGCTCCGGGCAATGCTTCGCCGGTTTGCTGGTCAGTAATTTTCCCCGATACAGAGAATTGGGCCGATGCCAGGACAGGCAACAGCAAGGCAAATAATGCCGTGAATAAATTTTTCAATGTGTGTTAAATAAAAATTGTTAAACCATCCGCACACCAGGGTTGAATATGCAGTACACTTAACTTGTTACCTCTCCCTACGCCGGCATTACCCGGATCAGGTGCATGTGGGAAGTCATTAGGTCATTGGTCATTAGTCATTGGCCTGGATATTGGCTTTTAACTTTTAACTTTTGACTTTTAACTTAACACAATGGGTTTGATCTCAGCCTGTCTTTCAGTTTGGTAAAATATGCTGCAGCGATATTTATCTTTCCAAAGCAAGGCACCCCTTGAGAATTATGAGGCAAAGGTATAGTTTATTTTGAATTTCGAATGTTCGATTTCGGATTCGTTATTTCCTGTTAAAACCTTTCACCTTTTACCTTTCACCTTTCCCCTCAAAAACGTACTTTTGCAAACTTTATAAACACGTTACTATGTTAAGAACACATACTTGCGGCGAACTAAACATCAATAATTTAGGCCAGACAGTAACTTTATGCGGATGGGTGCAAAAATCGCGCGACCTGGGCGGCACAACATTTATTGATGTGCGCGACCGTTACGGCCTTACCCAATTGGTGTTAAATATTGATACGGATGCCTCGCTGCGCGAAACCAGCCGCACGCTGGGCCGCGAATTTGTAATTAAAGTAAGCGGTACCGTAATTGAGCGTACCAACAAAAACACCAAAATAGCCACCGGCGAAATTGAGATCGCTGTAGAATCTATCGAAGTGCTTAATTCGTCTAAGGTGCCTCCGTTTATGATAGAGGACGAAACCGATGGCGGCGAAGAGTTAAGGGCCAAATACCGTTACCTTGATCTGCGCCGTAATCCTATACGCAACAACATGGTGCTTCGTCATAAAATGGCACAAGAGGTACGCAAGTATTTGGATATGCTTGATTTTATTGAGGTGGAAACCCCGGTACTGATCAAATCAACCCCCGAAGGCGCACGCGATTTTGTGGTGCCCAGCCGAATGAATCCGGTCGAGTTTTACGCCCTGCCGCAATCGCCGCAAACTTTTAAACAGTTATTGATGGTTAGCGGTTTCGACCGTTATTTCCAGATAGTAAAATGTTTCAGGGATGAGGATCTGCGTGCCGACCGTCAGCCTGAATTTACACAGATAGATTGTGAGATGGCTTTCATTACCCAGGAAGACATCCTGAATATTTTTGAAGGATTGACCCGCCATTTATTTAAAGCCGTAAAAGGTATTGAGTTTAATGATTTCCCGCGGATGCAATATGCTGATGCCATGCGTTTATATGGCTCAGACAAACCGGATATCCGTTTCGGGATGCAGTTTGTCGAGCTGAATGATATAGTTAAAGGTAAAGGCTTGGGCATATTTGATAATGCCGAATTAGTGGTTGGTATTAATGCCAAAGGTTGTGCCGACTATACCCGCAAGCAAATAGATGAACTAACCGAATGGTTAAAGCGCCCGCAAATTGGCGCAACCGGCATGATCTATTGCCGTTATAATACCGACGGGACCTTAAAATCATCAGTAGATAAATTTTATTCAGAAGACGATCTTACCAACTGGGCCGCCGCGTTTGAAGCAGAACCGGGCGATTTGATATTGGTATTAGCCGGCAATGCCGATAAGGCGCGCAAGCAATTAAATGAGCTTCGCCTAGAAATGGGTAACCGTTTGGGCCTGCGCGATAAAAACATTTATGCGCCTTTATGGGTGTTAGACTTTCCATTATTAGAGTTTGATGAAGAATCCGGGCGTTATCATGCCATGCACCATCCATTCACTTCACCAAAACCCGAGGATATTGCAATGCTGGATACCAACCCCGGCGATGTGCGCGCCAATGCTTATGACCTGGTTATTAACGGGACAGAAATTGGAGGCGGCTCTATACGTATTCATGATCGTGCTTTACAAGCCCTGATGTTTAAACACTTAGGCTTTACGGCCGAAGAGGCTCAAAAGCAATTTGGCTTTTTAATGGACGCTTTTGAATATGGCGCGCCTCCGCATGGTGGTATAGCTTTTGGCTTCGACAGGCTTTGCTCCATATTTGCAGGGCTGGATTCCATACGCGATGTTATCGCATTCCCTAAAAACAATTCGGGTCGCGATATGATGATAGACTCGCCATCTACTATTGCAGATACACAGTTAAAAGAGTTGAAAATTAAAACAGCCCTATAGCCGGTAATTTTTTGACCACACATACTTTTTAAATACAAAAACAGTTATAACGTAAAATATCACATGAAAAAATACTTTTTACTATTTGTTATTTTAACCATTGCATTATCATCTTGTAAAAAGTATGATGTTAATAAACAGAACGCTCAGGATGATGCCACTATACAAACTTATTTAAAAACAAATAACATTACCGCTGTTAAAGATCCATCAGGCCTTTACTACCAGATAATTACTCCCGGCGGCAATACGCGTCCCGGAGCCTCATCGGTTGTTAATGTAAACTATGTGGGTAGCCGGTTAGACGGGTCTGTATTCGACCAAAATTTAAACGCTTTGCTTGCGTTAAGCCAGACAATACAAGGTTTTCAAATAGGTGTACCTAAAATTGGTACCGGGGGCGAAATAAAGCTTTTTATACCCTCATCATTAGGTTACGGTAACACAGGTTCCGGTATTATCAAAGCTAATACCATATTAATGTTCGATATAAAATTATTAGGCTTTAACTAAGCCGGTATTGCAGATATACATGATTATTAGGCTGATAATTTACAGCGGATATATATTTTGTATTTTTGCCAAATGCTAAAAAAAGTTAAAAATTAACCCTGCATATAATTTTTATATAAATTACCGGCTTTAAAGTAAAACTGCATGAAAAAATATATTCTACTATTTAGTTTGTTTGTTATCACATTATCATCTTGTCAAAAATCAGATGTAACTGCCCAACAGGCAGCCGTTGATGATGCGAAAATACAGGCCTATATGAAAGCCAATAACCTTACACTTACCAAAGACCCTTCTGGCTTTTATTATAAAATAATAACTCCGGGAGCAGCAGCACATCCAATAGCAACTTCTAACGTGCAAGTTAGCTATACAAACACATACCTTAACGGTATCCAGTTTGATCATGTTAATGTTGTTACCTATCAGCTTAGTACCACTATTCCGGCATTGCAGCTTGGCCTGCTTAAAATTGGCACCGGTGGCCGTATCTATTTAATAGCACCATCGGCCCTTGCTTATGGCAATACTTCGCAATACACCGTTCCTGCCAACTCGATACTTATTTATACAATCGATCTCATAGGCTATAATTAATACGTGTAGAAATTTAAATTACAGAATAATAATATGAAAAAATACTTTTTGCTATTTGGCCTTTTTATTTTCGCTTTATCATCATGTAAAAAAGCGACAACGTTTGATACTGCAGCACAAGCGGCAACCGATGACGCATTGATCCAGGCTTATTTACAACTGCATACCGAAATTACCGCTACAAAAGATCCTTCAGGCCTTTACTACCAGATAATTAATCCCGGTACAGCAGCACACCCAACAGATGCTTCTAATATAACCGTTGGATATACATCTATGACATTAGATGGCGTTGCTCTTGACAGCAGATCCAGTACCTATTTTGCACCACTTGGGCAGCTTATAGAAGGGTGGCGTATAGGTTTACCCAAAATTGGCACAGGTGGAACAATTTTATTAATAGTTCCTTCGGGGTTAGGTTATGGTAATACAGCCCATGGTAATATCCCGGCCAATACGGTTGTAATATATAATAGTGTTACGCTGCAAGGTTTTAATTAATAGCGTAATCCTTATCAGTTTATCTTCTTAAATTCATACGGGTCGGCTTCTACAAAGTCTGCTACTTTAATTTTTACGCTTGTTATTTTTCCGCCTTGAAAGGTAAAAGGGAAAACCGTTTTACCAAATACCGGGTCAGAGAAAGTGGCATAAAACCTATTGCCACCTAAAGGT
The DNA here is from genome assembly GCF_028287845.1 of Mucilaginibacter sp. Classification (GTDB taxonomy): domain Bacteria; phylum Bacteroidota; class Bacteroidia; order Sphingobacteriales; family Sphingobacteriaceae; genus Mucilaginibacter. Next base: position 7,423 of record NZ_JAQBOW010000038.1, on the reverse strand, counting down.
TGCAAGCGCACAAACATTTTGGTATGGTGTTCAAAACGGGCCTCCAGGTCGTTGTTTTCGCCTTGGGTAATTACCATATTTCCGTATAGTTCATTGTAATATTTACCCGTATAATTTACTACAGGCATAGCTGTAGGTAAATTTAACGCAACCGAATCACGCAGTGTTTTATTAATTTTTTGTTCGCGGGCTATACTGGCTTTAAAAAAACTTAAATACGCATCGCTGTAATTAAAGTAAGGCTTTTTTAGATAAGCATCTATAATTTCCCAACGCAGAGCTTCGTAAAAAGCGTTTTGATCTGTATTGGTTAAAATAATTATTCCTAAATGATCTTGTGGATCAAGTGTTACAGATGATACATAACCATTTACTCCACCATCATGCATTATCAAACGATGGCCCGAATAATCCTGCAAAAACCAACCAAGCCCGTATAATTCATAATTAGTTTCGCCATTTAGGTGGCGGATGCTGCCTACTACGTCCTGCGGTTCCCGGGTTGCTTGTATAGCACCCATCGGTATAACCTGCTTTGTGCCAACTTTACCAAGATTTAACTGCGCCATCACCCATTTGCTCATATCATTTACAGATGATGAAATGCTGCCAGCTGGTGCTATTCCATCTAGTTGAGCATAAGGTATGGCAGTAAGACGGTCGTCTATCAATGTATGCGGCACTGTTCTATTAAATGATTTGGGCATATCGGCTGTTAGCGCCAATGTATTGGTCATACCCAATGGTGCAAAAATATTGTCTTTTAAATACGCTTCCCATGATTTGCCCGAAACCCGTGGAATGATTTCGCCTGCTGTTAAAAACGCCGCGTTGGTATATCCCCACCTGCTTCTGAAGGGATAGGCGGCCTTTATGTGGCCCAGTTTCTCAATAATCTGCTGGCGGGTAAGATCAGTGTTATAAAAAGTAAAATCTCCCTGGAAGGTTTTAAAGCCTAATCTATGGCATAACAGATCGCGAATTATAGCTTGTTCGCCTGCCGCTTTATTTTCCAGCTTAAAACCTGGCAAATATTTGGTTACATTATCATCAAGCGATAGTTTTTTTTCCTCTTGCAGCATAGCCAGGGCGGTAGCCGTAAAGGCTTTGGTATTACTGCCTATCATGAATAGCGTATTCTCATCAACTTTGTTTGCAAGGCCAAGTTCTTTAACGCCATAGCCCTTCATTAATACCACTTTATCGTCTTTTACTATACAAACAGCAACGCCGGGAATGCGCCAGTTGGTTAATGCCCGGTTTATATATACATCAAGGCTATCTTTAATAAACGAACTTCTGTCGATACCCTGGGCCCGGGTTAAAGTGATCAATGAAATGCAGCCGAGAAATAAAATAAGCGTCTTTTTCATTAGCATTGTTTTGATGAGAAGAATGATGTTAGCCAGCATGATTGATATAAATTAACAAGCATATAATGCAAACCAATATTATTCTAAAAGTACTAATTTAACGCAAAAATCAACCCCCTCATTACTTATTTAACTTAACATGAGATTTAAAATTAATCATTCTAGTTTGAAAACAATACTGCCGTCGCGAAGGAAAAAACAAAAGCCCTCCTGAACTAACAGCGAGGGCGGACATTGGTTCATATATTGTGATTAAATTTCTTCTGTATCGTTGTCAAAACCATTTGAACCCTCAACACTTCTTACTCCATTGCGCGGAAACGCATCCGACTCAAAATCGGTTTTTCGGCCCAGCATGGTAAAGCTTTCGGCCACTACTTCGGTAGTATATTTTTTTATGCCTTCCTTATCTTCAAAAGATCGGGTACGTAATTTACCTTCGATGTAAACCAGCTTACCTTTTTGTAAAAATTTAGCGGCTACATCTGCAAGGCTTCGCCACAGTACAATATTATGCCACTCGGTTTGTTCAACTTTTTTACCATCCTTGTTAAAGGTTTCTGATGTGGCCAAGGGAAAGCTTGCAACAGATACGCCACCTTCTAATTGGCGTATTTCGGGGTCTTTGCCTAAGTGGCCAACCAGTATAACTTTATTGATTCCAGACATAGTCTAAATGTAAGATATTTATTTCTAATTTAAAAAATTATCTAGAAATATAAAAATCACCTTAGGTAAAGCCATTTTTTTTGCTTTTTCTACTTTTATGAAAACCCAACCCTCTTTTACTCTTATAGGTTGCTGCGATAATGTGATAAAACGAACATGTAAATGCTGATGAGTTAATAGATGCTTTTTTACCATTGCACTTCCTGATATTTTGATACTATTACCAAAATATGCTACGGTTTCGGGCAATGCCAATAACTCATCAAGGGGTAATAAAGATGAAGTTTCTATTAAGGGTAAATCGTACATGTTGGCCCAAATATCGCTCTCGCCGCGTTTGTTCATTAAAATATTGTCGCCGTCGGTATATAGAAAGTAGTTAAAAAACCGCTCCCTTATTTTAATCTTATTAAGTTTTACCGGTAAAGTAGTAGTGGCATTATTTATAAAAGCATAACATCCTTCCCTAATCGGACACGCACCGCAAGCCGGATTTTTGGGTTTACAAAGCATGGCCCCAAATTCCATCATGGCCTGGTTGTGTGCTGCCGGTATTTTTTTGTTAAGCAAATCGTTTGCGGTAGCTTGGAATATTTTTTTACCGGCTGTGCTGTTTATTGGCTCACTAATGCCGAAGTAACGAGCTATAACCCGATAAACATTGCCATCAACCACAGCTTTTGCCTCATTAGCAGAAAATGAGGCGATGGCAGCAGCAGTATATTCGCCAATCCCTTTTAGTTTAATTAGCTGATCATACGCTTGCGGAAACTTTCCGTTAAAATTTTCCTGAACAATACGTGCGGTTTTCAACATGTTGCGCCCCCGTGAGTAATATCCCAGGCCTTGCCATAGTTTTAATATCTCATCTTCACTGGCATTGGCAAAGCAGGTAACATCGGGGTACTTCTCAACAAAGCGATAAAAATAAGGCAGCCCCTGATCTACACGGGTTTGCTGTAAAATTACCTCAGATAGCCAAATAATATAAGCATCGGTTGTGTTGCGCCAGGGCAGGTCGCGTTTGTTTTCGTTGTACCACCGTACCAACTCGTCAGAGAAATTCATGATGAACAAAAATATAGTAATAAGTGCTTAATGGAATGGTATTTGTAAAGATTATGTAGCACTTTTTGCCTTAAGTAAAAAAAATGTGTTAATAATTTCGATCTTTAGTAATAAAGCAATACTTTTGCAACCCCAAAACAGTTAAGTAATTACATTTTAAATAAAGTTAAATTAAGGAAAATCAGATATGACTAAAGCAGAAATTATAACTGAAATCTCATCTAAAACAGGAATTGAGAAGGTTGATGTACAAGAAACGGTTGAGGCGTTTTTTAAGGTTATTAAAAACTCAATGGTAGGCGGTGAGAACGTTTATGTAAGAGGATTTGGAAGTTTTGTGGTAAAGAAAAGAGCGAAAAAAACAGCACGTAACATTTCAAAAAATACTGCTATAATTATTCCTGAGCATTTTGTTCCAAGCTTTAAACCGGCAAAAACTTTTGTTGAAAAAGTTAAAAGCGGCAACAAAATATCTAAAACAAAATAAGCAGATATGAATAAGAAACAGATAGTTGTTATGGTAGCTATAGTAGCTATTATGGGCTATTTGTACTCATTGCCTGTAAAAGGTTTAATAAAAGCAGGTTCTACACATGATACTGCCAAAAGTGCTCCTGCAGAGCGGCCCCAGGCAAATGTTGATGTGGCAACCGTATCAGAACCGGCTAAAACTGCAATTGGTGCAGCTTTATCGGCAAAGATCAACGATTTAGAGGGGCAGTTAAAAAACGCTACTACCGATGCAGATAAGCTAAAGCTTGAAAAGGAGTTAGCCTCCCGATGGGATGATGTTAATCAACCCGCGCCGGCAGCCTTTTATTATTTGGAGCTTGCACGCAAAGAAAACACCTTAACCGATTGGTTAAACGCGGGTACTCGTTTTAATGATGCATTTAAACTAACACAAGATACTTCGGTAACACCGGTGTTTATAACAAACGCAGTTGAGGCGTTTCAAAATGTGCTAAAGCTTAAACCCGAAAGCCTTGAAGGCAAAACAGGTTTAGGTGTTGCTTATGTAAACGGCGGCGCAACACCAATGCAGGGTATTGCCTTGTTACTTGAAGTTGTTAAGCAAGACCCCAACAATGAAAGCGCAAATCTTAATTTAGGTTTGTTCTCCATGAAATCAGGGCAGTATGGAAAGGCTGTACAGCGCTTTAAAATACTTATAGCACACAAGCCTCAATTTGAACCATACTTTTATTTGGCCGAAAGCTACAAGCAATTGGGACAAAAAGCTGAAGCGATTGCAGCTTATCAAAAATGCAAAGAAATGATGCCCGACCAGGTTTTTGGTCAGCGCATAGATCAATATATTAAGGAATTAAAAAATTAACACATTAAAAAATTATTATTATGCCAAGCGGTAAAAAACGTAAAAGACACAAAATGGCTACCCATAAACGCAAAAAGCGTTTAAGAAAAAACAGGCATAAAAAGAAATAAGGCGGCTATTTAGCCCCTTATTTTTACCTGCTTTAAAGCGAGTAAGTGCATACAGTATTGTTTTTTTACCCCTATTGTTTTAATATGCGGTAATTGTGCCGTTTAAGAAATGGAGTAGCAGTTGATAAAAGAATTAATTATCGATTCATCCCCTAACGGGGCTACTATTGCATTATTACAGGATAAACAACTTGTAGAACTACATAAAGAGCAAATCAGCAACAATTATACTGTTGGTGATATATATCTGGGCCGTATTAAAAAAATAATGCCCGGGTTAAATGCTGCTTTTGTTGATGTAGGTTATGAGAAGGATGCATTTTTGCATTATCTTGATCTTGGTCCGCAGGTTCAAAGCCTGCTTAAACTGGCCAAGCAAGTGCGTAGTGGTGGATACCAGTCAAAGCTTTTAGATAACTTTAAGCTTGAGGTGGATATTAGCAAAGGCGGAAAGGTCTCTGAGATATTAACCAAAAACCAGCTTATACCTGTACAAATAGCTAAGGAGCCAATTTCAACAAAAGGCCCCCGCTTAAGTTCAGATCTATCTATTGCAGGGCGGTATGTAGTTTTAGTGCCTTTTTCTGATGTTATCTCTATCTCAAAAAAGATAAAGAGCAACACGGAAAGGAACCGCTTGCGCAAAATTGTTGAAAGCATAAAACCCAAAAACTTTGGGGTAATTATCCGTACCGTATCAGAAGGTAAGGGTGTTGATGAAATGCAAAAGGACCTGCTTGATTTGATATCAAAGTGGGAATCTTTTATTACCCGCCTGCCATCGGTCGAGCCGGGTAAAAAAGTATTGGGCGAAATTGGCCGTACATCAACTATCTTAAGAGATATATTAAATCCCGATTTTCAGCATATCTATTTGAACGACGCGGCTTTGTATGAAGAAGTGCGCCAATACGTTCATGATATTTCTCCGGAAATGGAAAGCATCGTTCGGTTACACAAGCACAAAGAACCTATTTTTGAGCACTACGGTGTTGATAAACAAATAAAGGGCGCTTTTGGTAAAACGGTAAACCTGGCCGGGGGTGCCTACCTGGTAATTGAGCATACAGAGGCCCTGCACGTTATTGACGTAAACAGCGGCAACCGTACTGCCAGTAAAGAAAATCAGGAAGAAAACGCGTTCCAGGTAAATAAAGAAGCAGCCAAAGAAATTGCCCGCCAGTTGCGTCTGCGCGATATGGGTGGTATTGTGGTGATAGACTTTATTGATATGCACAAGCCCAACAACCGTAAAGATCTGTTTGATTATTTGCGTGCCGAGATGTTGCTTGATAGGGCTAAGCATACTATTTTACCGCCAAGTAAATTTGGGCTGGTACAAATTACACGTCAGCGTGTAAGGCCCGAAATGAATATTGTTACCAGCGAAGTTTGCCCCGCCTGCCATGGAACAGGACAAATACGCCCAACAATTTTATTGCTGGATGATATTGAGAATAACTTCAATTACGTTTTAACCGAGCAAAACGAAAAAGGCATAACCCTTTCTGTACACCCTTATATCGAGGCCTACATCAGGCAGGGCTTTATCATGACCCGCCAGGTAAAATGGTTCTTTAAATACGGCCAGTGGATAAAGGTTAAAAGCAATCCGTCTTATCAAATTACAGAATTTCATTTTTTCTCATCGAAGGATGAGGAGATTAAACTATAGGCGGTTTGCAGATGTGCAAATATGCGGATGTGCAGATGTTTTAAAGAGCATCTGCATTTTTTGTTTACAGCATCTTGTCATTCTGAGCGATAGCGAAGAATCTTCTCAAAGCGATGTGTATCGGATTACAGGGTGTATAAGATCCTTCGCTATCGCTCAGGATGACAATCGCTTATTGGTTTGAAATTCCCTTTTTAACTTAATATAAGCCAGTTGATTTTACAATCGGTGCAATAAGTTTCTGTGATGTTGCCTGCTTCTTTTTGCTTCTTTTCTTTAACTGCTGCGTAGGCGTTGGGTATCCATTCTAAATTAAGTTTGTTGCAGTTATTCATTATATCTAAGATATTCTAAATTTAAATAAATATCAGGCGCAATTAATTGCTAATTAATTTAGCAAAACTCATTGCCATTCTCAAAATAATCTGCACATTTGTGAAATCGTAAATCGTCATTCTAAAATCGTAAATCAAATTGGCTAAAACCAAGATCGCATATTTCTGTCAAAGCTGTGGCTTTGAGTCGGCCAAGTGGCTGGGCAAATGCCCGTCATGCCAGCAATGGAACACTTTTGTGGAGGAGGTGATTGAAAAAGATCCCAAATCCGTCCCCACCTGGAAAGTTAGCAGCACCACACAGCAACGCGCCAATAAACCGATTGAGGTTGCCGAAATTACTTTTAACGAAGAGGACCGCATACTTACACCCGATAAAGAATTTAACCGGGTTTTAGGCGGTGGCATTGTAGCCGGCTCATTGGTACTAATAGGTGGCGAGCCGGGTATTGGTAAATCAACCCTGATGCTGCAACTGGCGCTGAATATGCCTAACCTTAAAGTTTTGTACATATCAGGCGAGGAAAGTGAGAAGCAAATAAAGATGCGGGCAGAGAGATTGAGTGAGGTTAGTACGCTAAATAAGTCCGAAGTCGAACATGCGAAACCCGCAATTAATAAAGGCTGTTTTATCCTCACCGAAACCTCAACTCAAAACATATTTAAACAGATTGAAGAACTGGAGCCAGATCTGGTTGTGGTTGATTCTATACAAACGCTTCATTCATCACATATAGAATCTACACCGGGCAGTGTATCGCAGGTGCGCGAATGTACTGCCGAATTGTTGCGCTTTGCCAAGGAAAGCGCAACGCCGGTATTTTTAATAGGCCATATTACTAAAGACGGCGCCA
>NZ_JAQBOW010000033.1 GCF_028287845.1 Mucilaginibacter sp. | reverse complement strand
AAATCGTAAATCGTAAATCGTAAATTAAAATGAGCAAGCTTTGGCAAAAAACCACTAATGTTAATGAACTGGTAGAAAACTTTACCGTTGGGCGCGATACGGAGTTTGATGCCCAGATGGCCGCGTTTGATGTGTTGGGATCATTAGCGCATACACAAATGCTGCAAAGCATTGGTTTAATGAGTGCTGATGATCTGGAACTGGTGCAACGCGAGCTAAAAAGCATTTATGCCGATATTGAAAAAGGCAATTTTACCATAGAGCCGGGTGTGGAAGATGTACACTCGCAGGTTGAAATGCTGCTTACCCAGCGTATTGGCGACGCCGGTAAAAAAATACATAGCGGTCGCTCACGTAACGATCAGGTTTTGGTGGACCTGAAACTATTTTTCAGGCATGAATTACAACAGGTTGTAGAAGAGACCAAAACTTTATTTGATCAGCTAATAGAGCTAAGCGAGAAACATAAAAGCACATTATTACCCGGCTATACGCATTTACAAATAGCTATGCCATCCTCTTTTGGGTTATGGTTTGGTGCCTATGCCGAGAGTTTGGCTGATGACCTTGAATTGGTATTAGCCGCTTATAAAATCACCAATAAAAACCCATTAGGTTCGGCAGCGGGTTATGGCTCATCATTTCCGCTAAACCGTACCATGACTACCGAGCTGTTAGGTTTTGACAGCCTGAATTACAATGTAGTTTACGCGCAAATGGGCCGTGGTAAAACCGAAAGGATAATTGCGCAAGCTTTATCATCCATTGCAGCAACGCTGGCCAAAATGGCCATGGACCAGGCTTTATATTTAAGTCAGAATTTTGCATTTGTGAGCTACCCTGATACTTTAACCACCGGCAGCAGCATTATGCCGCAGAAAAAAAACCCGGATGTTTGGGAAATTATGCGCGGTAAATGTAACCGTTTGCAAGCCCTGCCAAATGATGTAGCTATGATGACCACCAACCTGCCGTCCGGCTATCACCGCGAATTGCAGTTGTTAAAGGAATTATTGTTCCCGGCGTTTACAGATTTGAAGAATTGCCTGCACATGGCAACCTTTATGCTGCAAAACATCACTATAAATACCGAAATATTAAACGACCCCAAATACGCGTACCTGTTTAGTGTGGAAGAAGTTAACCGTTTGGTATTAAGCGGCACGCCTTTCCGCGATGCTTATAAACAAGTTGGTTTAGCTATTGAAAAGAGTGAATTTAACCCCGACCAACAACTTAACCATACCCACGAAGGCAGCATTGGTAATTTGTGCAATGAGCAAATTACCGACGCCATGAATAAAATTGTAGATAGCTTTAATTTTGATACAGTAGCCTGGGCCATTGCGAAATTGGTAAAATGAACGGACAAAATAGAAAAGACATATATCCCGGCCTTAAAGTCGACATCATCCTGAAAAAGGACCAACGCTCCGGCAAACTAACGCGTGGTATAGTTAAAGATCTGCTTACCAGTTCGGCATTTCACTCCCGTGGGATAAAAGTGCGTTTAGAAGACGGGCAAGTTGGCCGCGTAGCAGAAATTGTTGACGAGTTGTAGTATATTGCCTTTCAATAATCATTATTTAACCAATGGCTAAAAAAACACTTTCAAAAAAATTAAGGCTTCCCAACAATGCATTTTTCAAGCTTGATGCACACTACCGGATATATTTCTCTTTTGTTATTGCCGCTATGGCGTTTTTATATACCCACACAAAATATAGTGCACCTGCGGTAGCTTTAATTACCTGGATAGCATTTGCTTTAGCCGTAATTATAATGGACTGGATAATTATTTTAAACGCTCATCCGCGCGAAATAAGAAAGATTGCTAAACTGCAGGATTCCAGCCGAACCCTAATATTCTTGTTTGTTGTAGCCGCTTCAATAATTAGTTTGGGTGCGATATTATTTTTGCTAAAGTCAACCAAGGGTCAACCCGGAGCTAATGTCACCGGTCATATTTTATTGGCAATGGCATCGGTGGTTGTATCATGGTGGCTGGTACACACCTTGTTTACCATGCGTTACGCGCATATGTATTATGATACCGATACGGATGATGGTCAAACAAAGCCACTTGGCGGCCTGCAGTTTCCTGTTGAAACAGAACCTGATTATTTGGACTTTATCTATTTCTCTTTCGTTATTGGAATGACCTTCCAGGTATCAGACATAGAGATAACCGACCGGCACATACGCAGACTGGCCTGGATGCATGGCTTAATATCCTTCGCTTTTAATACCGCGATAGTGGCGTTGAGTATTAATATTGTGTCGAGTATGATATAGTTACCACGCTCTGTTAGAACGCGCCGTTGCAGGGTAGGACCAGGTAGCCTTTGGCCATCGCCGCCCTACTCTCCTTCAATCTTCGAATATTTTCTTGTATCCTTCATTGTAGCATATATAATGAGCGACACCAAAATACAACCCGTTACATACCAATAAAACCACTCCTGGTGACCTGCACTTTTAAATGACAATGCCAACGGTTCGGCAGTGCCGCCGAATATGGATACGGCTACTCCATACGGAAACCCAACGCCCAACGCGCGCACATTAGCGGGGAAAAGTTCTGCCTTTACAACGGCGTTTATAGAGGTGTAGCCGCTTACTGTGATTAGCGCGCACATGATAAGGGCAAAGGCCACCCAAACATCTTTGGTATGCCCCAGCATAGTTAAAATAGGTACAGTTGCTAATGATCCGCATATACCAAATCCAATCAATAAAGGTTTGCGCCCAATTTTATCAGATAATAAACCAAATACCGGCTGCAATAGCATAAATACTATTAGCGTAAGTGTTGAGATTAATGTTGCGCTGGCTTTTGAAAAACCTGAGGTTATCACCAAAAACTTCTGCATATAAGTGGTGAACGTATAGAAGGCTACTGTACCGCCTAAGGTTAAACCAAATACCGTAAGCACAGCTTTGGGGTGCGCTGCTAATGCCTTTAATGTTCCGCGGGATGAGCGGGCCTTTTCATCTTTTTCTATAGTTACAGATTCCTGCAAGCTGCGGCGCAAATACATAACCGTTATAGCTAATACCGCGCCGATAGCAAACGGAATGCGCCAGCCCCATGCATGCAATTGTTCTTCGGTTAAAAATGCACGTTGCAGCAACACCAACACGCCCAATGCTATTAATTGCCCCGCAATTAGTGTTACGTATTGAAAGCTGGAATAAAAGCCCCGATGCTTTTTGGTAGCCATTTCGCTTAAATAGGTGGCGCTGGTGCCGTATTCGCCGCCGACGCTCAGGCCTTGTATTATTCGGGCCAATAGTAATATAATGGGCGCGGCAATGCCAATTTGTTTATAGCCAGGCGTTACAGCAATAAGCAACGAGCCTACACTCATTAACATTACCGATAAGGTTAACGCGGTTTTACGACCGTTCCTGTCTGCATAAGTACCCATTACCCAGCCGCCTATTGGTCGCATTAAAAAACCAATGGCAAATATGCCCGAGGTATTTAACAGCTGGACCAACTCACTGCTTTTAGGAAAAAACGCTGCCGAAAAGTATAATGAAAATGCGGTGTATACATACCAATCATACCACTCTACCAAATTACCTAATGAGCCGCCAATGATGGATTTGATACGGTGGGTGGTGGTTGGGGTGACGGTGGCTTCGGATTGCATGATGGTGATTTATACGTTAAATATAGAAGATTAGAACAATACAACAACAATTTCGAAATGACATTTATTTGTATCTTAGTTAATGCTTTTCACCGAAGACTTTTTGCATTATGTATGGAAATTTCGCCTGTTTGAGCGGGCCAACCTGCAAACTACAACCGGCGATATAATAGAGATATTGTCGGCAGGTATGCATAATACAGATTCGGGGCCTGATTTTGGGAACGCGCGGATAAAGATTGGCGATACCTTATGGGCGGGAAATGTGGAGCTGCACCTTTCCTCGTCTGATTGGAAAAAGCATAAACACTCTAAAGATAATGCTTACGATAATGTGATCCTGCATGTGGTTTACCGTGATGATGAACCGGTAATATTACCTAACGGCCGACAAATACCAACCCTTGAATTAAAGGACCGTATACCTGATGAATTATTTAACCGTTACCACAACCTGGTATTCGGTACGCAAACAATAATCCCATGCGAGGCCAGTATTGGCAAACTGGACGATTTTACTTTGAAAACATGGTTTACAAGGGTATTGATTGAACGCCTGGAAAAGAAATCGACCGCGGTTATTGCCGCGCTCAACCTAAACCGAGGCGATTGGGAAGAAACCTTTTATCAATTTTTAGCGGCCAACTTTGGTTTTAAAACCAATGCTGTTCCGTTTGAATTACTGGCAAAATCGTTACCTCAAAATATTCTGGCCAAACATAAAAACAACCCGCTTCAAATTGAGGCATTGATATTTGGTCAGGCAGGATTTTTAAATGATAATTTGGCAGATGAGTATCCGCGAAAGCTAAAAAAGGAATACGAGTTTCTAAAAAAGAAGTTCAATCTTACGCCTATTGACAATCATCTCTGGAAATTTATGCGCATGAGGCCACAAAACTTTCCAACCATACGGCTGGCACAGTTTGCGGCACTGGTTATTAACTCTAATCACTTATTTTCAAAAGTGTTGGATATTAAAGATGTAAAAATCCTGCAAAAGCAATTTACTGACATTAAAGTAAATCCCTATTGGGAAGATCATTACCAGTTTGATAAGCCATCCAAACCATCATCAAAAAGCATGGGGCAAGCATCGGCCGAATTATTTCTTTTAAATACATTGGCTCTATTTTTGTTTAGTTATGGTAAGCACAACCAACAGCAATATTATATAGACCGCAGCCTTAAATTATTAGAAAACTTACCCGGCGAACAAAATAATATTATAGCTGATTTTGATAGTCTGGGTGTAAAAGCAAGTTCGGCGTTCGAATCGCAGGCATTATTGGAATTAAAAAACTATTATTGTAATTATAAGAAATGCCTGCAATGCGGCGTTGGTAATAAAATACTTAAGTTAGCCTGATTAAATTATGTTACAGCGATTGCTTACTTTTTTTGAACGATACTCTTTTGGGGTTTGCACTTATTTGGGCGAGCGTTTCAATATATCTATCTCTAAAATAAGGCTATTCTTTATTTACGCATCGTTTTTATCTGTTGGATTCCCGCTTATAGTTTATTTTTTTGCCGGTGTTGTGTTAGACATCCGCAATTATATTAAACGCGTCAGAGCAAGAACATCAGACTTTTAGAGCCCCACGCAGACCTCCCGGAAGGGAGCGTTTAAAAATCCAATGAAAAAGGTCTGCCCTACTCGGGGAGATTAGAGAGGCCAAAACTTTTCCCTTATCTTTAGGTTTAGTTATTTACAACCACACAACATGGCATTTATTGATTATTACCAGGTATTAGGCGTTACTAAAACAGCTACCGATAAGGATATAAAAAATGCTTACCGAAAGCTTGCCCGTAAATATCATCCGGATCTGAACCCTGACAATTCGGAAGCCCATAAGAAATTCCAGCAGCTAAATGAGGCTAACGAAGTTTTGAGCGATGCGGAAAAGCGTAAAAAATACGATCAATATGGCGAACACTGGCAGCATGGCGGGCAGTACGAGCAGGCACATCAGCAGCAACGCCGACAACAACACGACTTTGGCGGTGGTGGCAGACAAGCTTTTGATTTTGAAGGATTTGGCAGCGGTGGTAATGATTTTTCAGACTTCTTCCAATCAATGTTTGGCGGGGGTGGTGGTGGCCAGAGGCGCCAGGCCAAATATCGCGGGCAGGATTATAATGCCGAACTGCATCTTAACCTAAAAGAAGCCAGCGAAACCCATAAACAAACGCTTACTGTAAACGGCAAAAATATACGCATAACCATACCTGCAGGTGTTGAAAACGGGCAAACTATAAAAATTACGGGTCATGGCGGTCCGGGTGCCAATGGCGGGCCGGGCGGCGACTTATATATTAAGTTTTTTGTCGCCGATGACCATCGCTTTAAAAGAAAAGGCAGCGACCTATACAGCACCGTAAAGCTTGACCTGTATACCGCTATATTAGGCGGCGAAATAACTGTTGAGACCCTAACCGGAAAAGTTAAGGTTAAAGTAAAACCCGAAACACAGAACGGCACTAAAGTTAAGTTAAAAGGCAAGGGCCTGCCACTTTATAAAAAAGAAGGCGACTTTGGCGATCTGTATATTACTTATGAACTACAGCTACCTACCAACCTTACCGAAAAACAAAAACAGCTATTTGAAGAACTGGCTAAATCATCTACATAAATTAAAAAGTTATGCGAACAAAGCATTTAATAGCAGCCACTGATTTTTGTGTGTATCACCAGCTGGAGCAAACTTTTATTACCGATTTAAAAGAAGCGGGATTAGTAGAAATAACAGTAGTTAACGAAACCACTTATATCCCCGAAAGTGAACTCCAAAAGCTGGAGCGTATGATACGGCTACATAATGAGTTGGATATTAATGTAGCCGGAATTGAGGCTATTACACATTTATTAGAACGGATTGAAGATACCCAGGAAGAAATACGCTTGTTGAAGAACAGTTTAAAACGGTATGAGTAAATTAACTCACCCACACTTGTCATTTTTAACATAAACGCAAAGGCCATATTAATTTCTAAATGCAAGGTTATGTATAGATCTGCATACATTATTCAAACCGGGCTTTAAATAAGATCTATTATTAGCTTATATATTTCTTAACCTAACTATCAATGTTTTATAGCTGTATACTACTAATAATTAAACCTCTTGGCATAATGATTGCCTTACCGGTGTGAACAATAATAACAAATGTTCAATAACATA
>NZ_JAQBOW010000006.1 GCF_028287845.1 Mucilaginibacter sp. | reverse complement strand
CTGTGCCGCCGGTTTTTTATGGTGATGCTATTGATGATTTGGTTAGCGGCGAGATTACAGAAAATGCGCCGCTGCTGTCTGTGAAGTGGACAAACAATAGCTCGGGCGAAAGCTATGTGGTTAAAACCCAGTTAACCGGTGCTTATAATTTGGATAATATTTTGGCAGCCATTTGTATCGGCGTTTATTTTAAGCTATCGGCTATAGAAATAAATAAAGGCATTGAAGGTTATCAGCCAAAAAATAACCGGTCGCAAATTGTACAGACTGCTACCAATACTTTGATATGCGATTACTATAACGCCAACCCAAGCAGTATGATGGTAGCTATTGACAACATTGGCAAGATAACCGCCAACAGGAAAGTGTTGATTTTGGGCGATATGTTTGAGATGGGCGCAGAATCAGCAGCAGAGCATAAAGCAATTATTGAAAAGGCTTTGGCTATACCTGTTGATGAACGCATTTTTATCGGCAAAGAATTTCAGCAAGCAGCATTTACTATGGACTATCGACCATCGACTATGATCTACCCAACTGCCGAAGAGGCTATTGCCGGACTAAAAGCCAATCCTATAAAAAATTCAACTATATTAATTAAAGGCTCGAGGGGCATGGCTTTGGAGCGGTTGGTGGAGCTGTTTTAGATCTTTGTCAGCCATTTATAGCCAGCTCTGCAACTTCTTCGCCTACCAAACTCCCCATTGCTACACCCATGCCATTACAGCGTACCGCGCAAAAAACATTGGGTTGCACTTCTTTTACAATCGGGGCAATGTCTTCACCAAAACCCATGATGCCACTCCACCAATAATCTATTTCTGCGTTTTGATTGGGGAGTATCATTTCGTTTAAATAAGTGGTTAGCTGTTGCTTTACTTTTTCGGTATGCCCAAAATCATACGTTTCTTCTGTTTTATAATCAATGTTCCTGCCGCCACCGAAGAGTACCCGGTCATCAATATTCCTGAAGTAATAATAGCCTTCATTAAAATGATAGGTGCCCTTTAGCTTTAAGTTAGCAATAGGTTTGGTGATAAGCACCTGGCCGCGACCCGGCACTACTTCTAATTCTGGATATAATTGGGCAGCAAAAGCATTGGTGGCTAAAATTACCTTACCTGCTTTAAAGTTTCCTTGCGAGGTAATGAGCTGGATATGGCCGCCCTCTTGTTTAATCTCATCTACACCGCAATCATTCAAAACCAGTGTACCGGTTTCATAAACCTTCTGCAATAACGCGCGCATCATTTTACCGGTATTAAGCTGACCCTCAAAGCGGTTAACTATTATTTGGTTAATTCCATTAAAGCCAAAACCTGCAATTTTATCATTAGCAACTGCATATATGTCAGGTTCGCCAATAGCTTGTTTTAATAAATTGTTAAAGTATGTTAAGCTATCCAGGCATTCTTCGGCTTGTTTAAGCTCATTGTTCCTGAATAATTCATAACCGCCATATTGGTAGAAGTCGATAGCAACATCGCCCAGATTTTTCCTTAACCGCTGCAGGCCCCGCCATTTATAATCAACCATGTGCAAAACATCCTGCTCTGACGATCTTTTTAAGTAAGCCATTTGCTCTGAAACAGTGCCAAAACAGGCAAATCCGGCATTTTTTGTGCTGGCGCCGCTGGGTAAAAAGCCACGCTCAAGTACCAGTACTTTTAAAGCGGGTTGCTGTTTCTTTAGATGCAGCGCGGCGCTCAGGCCCACAATGCCGCTGCCAATAATTACCACATCGGCATTATTAACAAATTCGGTTTGCTCCCAGTATGAAAAATTGCCTTGCATTAAGTCAAAATTAAAAAGTAAAAATTCAAAACCAGCAGCTTTTTGGACTTTTGAATTTTTACTTTTTAATTTAACTGGAATGCTTTTTGAAATACCTGTTAAAAATTTAACATTCATTTTAAGATATATAGATATGGGCTCAGCATGGTTTTTAATGATCATTATAGCATTGGTGAGCTTTATTGTTCAGTGGCGCTTTAAAAGTAAATTCAAGCAATATTCAGAAATGGCTTTATTATCCGGTCTGTCGGGCCAGGAAGTTGCCGAAAAAATGTTGCGCGATAATGGCATTTATGATGTACAGGTAATATCAGTGGAGGGGCAACTAACCGACCATTATAACCCCGAAACAAAAACAGTTAATTTAAGTCCGGATGTGTTTAACAGTCGTAGTGTGGCCTCGGCAGCCGTAGCGGCGCACGAGTGCGGACACGCGTTGCAACACGCCACGGCTTATAGCTGGTTAAACCTGCGCACAACGTTAGTGCCTGTAACTAATGTAGCATCAACATTAGTACAGGTCACCTTGTTTATTGGTGTAATGCTGTTGTTTTTTATGCATAATCCGCTGGTGCTGGCAATTGGTGTGGCTGCTTTGGCGGTAGTAACTTTATTTAGTTTTATAACCCTGCCCGTTGAGTTTGATGCCAGCAGACGTGCATTAGCCTGGTTAAATAACAACTACACCGTTATGCAAACCCGCGAAGAACATGACCAGGCCAAAGACGCTCTATGGTGGGCCGCTATGACGTATGTGGTTGCAGCGCTGGGTTCGTTGGCTACATTGCTGTATTATGCTTCGTTTTTGTTTAACAGGCGAAGTTAACCCGCGGGCATTTTTTTCTTATCCTCACTTCAAAAGCCCCCTCTTTAGAGGGTTGGGGGGGGGTAAACATTTCGCCGTCATAACTGTACTATATAACACAAATTACAGTTATGAAAAATTTAGCAAGAATATTTATCTTAATAGTGGCAATAGTGATTGCCTCACCTAAGATATACGCACAGGTACATGTTGGTGTATCTGTAAGGATAGGGCCACCACCCTTACCTGTTTATATACAGCCCCCATGCCCGGCCGATGGTTACTTATGGGAACCTGGTTATTGGGCCTATAATGATATTGATGGTTATTATTGGGTACCGGGCGTATGGGTTGCCCCACCCAGATATGGCTTGTTATGGACCCCGTGTTACTGGGGCTATAGCGATGGCTATTATTTGTTCCACTCCGGATATTGGGGGCCGCATGTTGGCTTTTATGGCGGTATTAATTACGGTTACGGCTATCCCGGTATAGGTTTTTACGGTGGTAGCTGGAGCGGGCGTTCTTTCCGTTATAATACCGCGGTATTTAATGTTAACCGCAGGGTTGTACGTAATGTATATGTCGACCGCAGAGGAATTAGCGGTGGCGGCAGCCGCGCCAGCTTTAACGGACCGGGTGGCATTAACAGGCAGCCCCGCCCCGAAGAGCGCCGGTTTATGAACGAGCGCCACATACAACCAACACGGTCGCAACTTTCGCATCAGCAAATGGCAGGCAGAAATCCCGGACAACGGCTTTCTACAAATCATGGCCAACCCGCCACACGTGCAATGAACCGGGTTAGTTCACACATTAGCGCTCCGGCACATATGGCAAATGGCGCGGCCCGAATTAATAGGGGGCATGTACCAAATATCGGCTCAAACAGGCAACATATGTCACAACCCCGTTCAGAACAACGCATGCAACAACGTATGCCCCAACATATGGGCGGTGGCGGTCAATTCCATGGTGAAGGTGGCGGCGGTCAACCACGTGGCGGAGGCGGTCAATTCCATGGTGGTGACGTTCAATTCCATGGTGGTGGCGGTCAACCACACGGTGGCGGCGGTGGTGGTCAACCACACGGTGGTGGCGGCGGTGGCGATCATGGGCATCGTCCATAAATAGAGTCAAGAATGAAGCGATAAGAATTAAATTCTTTGTGCCCTAAGTATTTAATAAAGAAAGCCCCGGTTGAATTATCAACCGGGGCTTTTATCTATTTTGATTCTTGCTTTTTTAACTTAATTCATCCTGTATGGAGCAATCAAATAAAACTCTGGTATTTGAACATTAAAAACAGCGCTATCCATCAGGCGCATCATTTGATATTCGCCCTTCATACTGCCCATATCTGTTTTAAGGTTACAGCCAGATACATACTCGTGCGAAGTGCCCGGCTCAATTACCGGTTGCTGCCCAACTACGCCTTCTCCCTCTACCTCGCGCTTAGCGCCGTTCGAGTCGAAAATATACCAGTGCCTGCTTAACAAACGCACAGCATAGCTACCCATATTTTCTATATTAACCTTATAAGCGAACATAAAATGATCGTTTGCCGGGTTGGAATACTCCGGCTGGTAAATAGTTTCTACCGAAACTTTAACCCCATCAGTTATGAATGTGACCATATAAATAGCATCTTTTAGTTCAAATATAGTGCAACAGTAAAAAATCAAAGCCATCTGAATGGCATAATTTTTAGCAATATATATTTTTTTATGAAAAAGAAAAAAAACTAAAATGTTAAATCTCTATAGTAGATACGGGGTTTTCAAACCTTGGGTTGTTTTCTATCTCGTATAAAATATTTTCCAGCTCGTCAAAAGTACCTGCCGTAACCAGTTTCATGCGGTATTCTTTAAAGTTTTCTATCCCTCTAAAATAATTAGCATAATGCCTGCGCATCTCGAAGACACCCGTTTTAGGGCCCTTCCATTCTATTGATTTTATCAGGTGTGTGCGGCATGCGTCGATACGCTCGGCAAAGGTTGGCTTGTCTAAGTGTTCGCCGGTTTTAAAATAATGCTTGATCTCCCGAAATATCCATGGGTAGCCAATGGCCGCCCTGCCAATCATCATGCCATCTACGTCATATTCCATGCGCCATTGCGCCGCTTTTTCGGGCGAGTCAATATCCCCGTTACCAAAAATGGGTATCTGTATTTGCGGGTTTTTCTTTATTTCATGTATCAGCGTCCAATCTGCCGATCCTTTATACATCTGCGCGCGGGTGCGGCCATGTATGGTTAGGGCTTTTATACCCACATCCTGCAAACGCATGGCAACTTCCTGTACGTTCTTGGTATTATCGTCCCAGCCCAGGCGCGTTTTTACGGTTACCGGTAAGTGGGTAGCCTCAACAACAGCTTTGGTCATAGCTACCATTTTATCAATATCCTGCAATAAGCTTGCGCCCGCGCCACGGCAAGCCACGTTTTTTACAGGGCAACCGTAATTTATATCGATCAAATCCGGACCTGCTTGCGACGATATTTCTGAAGCTTCACGCATGTGCTCAATATCGCTGCCGAAAATCTGTATGCCAATAGGGCGCTCGTATTCAAATATATCCAGCTTTTTACGGCTTTTTGCCGCATCGCGAATTAAGCCTTCGGACGAGATAAACTCGGTGTACATCATATCCGCGCCATGTTGCTTGCACACATAACGGAAAGGCGGATCGCTCACGTCTTCCATCGGTGCCAGCAGCAACGGGAATTCTCCTAAATCAATATTTCCTATTTGTACAGACATGGCTTATCTTTAAGCGCTGCAAAAATACGAATTTTAAGCTAAATGATAACAACCGCAAATAAACGATAGCGTCTCGGTTTGAAATTGGTGTATAACTAAAAATAAAGCGAGATTTGAAAAAGCCGAGTAAGCGACCCGTAATTTTATATCTTATATGAACGTACAAGAACAAATTAAAAACTATATTGCTAGCCAACCTGAACCAAAGCGTAGTGATATGCAAGAGTTGCACCAGCTCACACTTCAAGTTTTACCGGGTTGTAAACTATGGTTCGACAATGGTAAAAACAGCGAAAATAAAACTGTTAGTAACCCTACTATAGGCTACGGATTTCACACCATAAAATATGCTGATGGAAAGACTAAGGATTTTTTTCAAATTGGTTTGAGCGCAAACAAAACCGGAATCTCTGTCTATATCCTTGGTATCAAGGATAAGACATACTTGGCCCAAACGTATGGAAAAAACCTAGGCAAGGCAAGCGTGACCGGGTATTGCATTAGGTTCAAAACGCTAAAAGATATAAACATTGATATACTTGAAGCGGCAATACGATATGGGGGTGAGATTACAAGTGAAAATTAAATTTCAAACGGTGACACTACCAAATAAACACATCCGCCCGTCTTTACAATTCTTAATTTTTATTGCGCTAACCATAGGCATTATTGGTGTTGGCTATTTAATTGGAGCCGCTGCAGTTATTGGTTTATTCGGAACAAATATTTTAATGGATATTGCTCAGTTCAACCTAACCAATCCAAATGCGGCCAAAGCTTTGTGGGTGCTGCAAATTGTTAGTACCACTATCCCTATTATAGCCGCCTCGGTTATTTTTGCTTACGCGATAGTAAAAGATCCGAAAGAGTATCTTAAATCAACCTTTAAATTTCCATGGATATTATTGGTTATTACTTTTTGCGTGATGATGATATCATCGCCATTAATTGAGTACTTGAGTAATATCAACCAAAAAATGGTACTGCCTCATTTTTTAGATGGCTTTCAAAAATGGATGCGTGATGCCGAGGATCAGGCCCAAAAACTTACTGCCGTATTGCTGCAAATGAAAACAATTTGGAGCATGATATTTAAGCTTATTGTAGTTGGCCTGCTTACCGCAATAGTTGAGGAGTTTATGTTTAGGGGTTGCATACAAACCATTTTTACCAAATGGACCGGGAATATACATGCTGCTATATGGATAACGGCGGCTTTGTTCAGCGCCTTCCATATGGAGTTTTTTGGGTTTTTGCCGCGGATGATGCTGGGTGTTTTATTTGGCTATTTTGTTGCCTGGAGCGGCAGCATCTGGACAGCCGTTTGGGGCCACTTTATAAATAACGGCACCGCAGTTATTGTGAGTTATCTTTTCCAAAATAAAATGATAAAGATCAACCCCGACGATCAGCATATATTTAATTATGGCGCTTACCTGTTTAGCCTGATATTTGTTTTATTTTTGCTGTATCTATACTATAATATAGCAACGGGTAAAAAGAAAATGCCTGTATTGTAAATGGAAAAAAACTGGATCAAAATATTTACTTCGCCTGATTTTTACCGGTCGGAAATTGTAAAGCAGGTGCTTTGTGAGCATCATATTGATGCCGTATTATTAAATAAACAAGCTTCATCACATCGCAACTTTGGTAATGTTGAGGTTTATATTCACCAGGAAAATTTTAGTCATGCTATTGAGCTGATGATCCTGAACCAAATTTAAATTATGAGAATACGCGCCATTACGGGCTTCTTTTTTATTATTGTAATGCTCGCCTCCGTTTTACTTAACAATTATGTATTCGGGGTATTTTATTTACTGCTCAGCGGGTTTTGCTTATGGGAGTTTTATGGTTTGATAAAAAAAGCCGGCATAAAACCCAATATACAAAGCGGCTTATTAAACGGCATTTTTATCTATGCCATATTTGCGCTGATAACCTATTCTTCCAATAGTGATACCCATAAATTATTATTCTTGCTGCCCATTACCCTAAGCGCCATATTTATACAGGAGCTGTTTAAAAAAACCGGTGCGCCGTTTACCAATATCGCCTACACCTATTTAGGGTTAATATTTACCATTGTGCCTTTTACTTTTTTCCACGCGTTAGCTTACGTGGGCGGGGCGTTTAATTTCCATTTGCCACTGGCATTTTTACTAATGCTTTGGGCAAATGATACCGGAGCCTACCTTGTAGGAAGCAAGTTTGGAAAAACCAAGTTATTTGAGCGCCATTCGCCTAAAAAAACATGGGAAGGTTTAATTGGCGGCATTATTATTACAGCCGTTACAGCCTATATTATAAGTATTTATTATACCGAGCTGGGTTTAGAACACTGGATATTCACAGGTATATTAATAAGTTGCTTTGGCACTACCGGCGATCTGATAGAATCTATGTTTAAACGTAGCATTGATGTGAAGGACTCGGGCGGTATATTACCGGGACATGGTGGTTTGCTGGACAGGTTTGATGGGTTATTAATAGCCGCGCCAATTGTATACGCTTACCTATACTTCATTACAAATGCTTAATTTTACCTTATGAAAAAAATGACTTTCCATAAAGAAGGATATACTTCTCTTGCATTGTGTATCCTGTTTATATTTGTTTTAAACGCGGCTATACAATTTTATTTTCCCCAGGCAATTATTATAAAATGGATAATATATATTCTATCTTTTGCTCTTTTTGTTATCATAGTGCAGTTCTTCCGCAGCCCGTTTTTAGAAGTTGCCCGGAATGAAAAAATTGTACTTTGCCCTGCAGATGGTAAGGTAGTGGTAATTGAAGAAACTGTAGAAACCGAATTTTTAAAAGATAAACGTATTCAAATTTCCGTTTTTATGTCGCCTATAAATGTGCATATTAACCGTAATCCGATAGGTGGCGTTATTAAATATTTTAAGTATCATCCGGGTAAATATCTGGTGGCCTGGCACCCAAAATCATCTACCGAAAACGAGCGCACCACTATTGTTACCGAAAACAGCGCCGGTACCGCTATTTTGTTCAGGCAAATTGCAGGGGCGCTGGCCCGCCGTATTGTTTGGTATGTAAAAGAGGGTGATATTGTGGAGCAGGGCGAGCAATTTGGCTTTATAAAATTTGGCTCAAGGGTTGATATTTTTTTACCGCTGGGGTCAAAAATAAACGTGGAGCTTGGCGAAGTAGTTAAAGGCGGTGTTACTATACTGGCAGAGTTGCCTGCATAACCATTACCACCAGCGCTGGCTGTTATTAGAATTATTTTCCTTTTTTTCTTCTTGCGGCGACGCGGCGGTGGCACTTGTTGTCGCGGGCTTTTGCTCTTTTACTGCAACAGGTTCCGGTGGTATATCAGCCTTATCAATACTAAGCTCAATGTGCTTTTCCTCGGTAACAACAGTAGCAACGGGTTCAGATTCAGCTTCTTGTTTTACAACAATATTCGCCACTATGTTTTCTTTATTTAGTTCAGCTAATTCGTCGGCTAATTTGTTTGCCAGGTAATCATCTGTAGAGAATTTTGTTTGGTTCCATTGCTCGGTAAGCGCATCTATATCCTCGCCTATAGTTATATATCCATTAATAACCGCTCCGGGTTCAATATGTACAGTAGCTGATTGTATATTGCCCCTTACTATGGCTGTTGCCTTTATATCAAGCAGATCTAATGAAGTTATATCGCCATTTACGGTGCCGCTTACTACACATAATTTAGATGTAATATTACCGGTTAACACTCCCCGCTGTTCGATTGAAACCTTTTCGGCACAAAATAAATTACCGGTAAGTTTTTCATCTAATATGATCAGTTCTTCAGAGAAATAATCGTTTCCCTCGCTTATCAATTCCTTGATATTGCTGATGGATTCTGTTATCGGGGGAGTTTCTTTTTTAAAGATACTTAACATCGGGTATTTTTTACATGATATTATTGGTCGCTACCGAACCGTGTTACTACAGTTGTTGAATTGCCTATATCAATACCAATAGATGACTTTTCTAAACCGCCGGAAACGCGCAATGAGTTTAACGCATAACCTTTACTTGCCAATGCAGCTGGGTCGCTTACTACCTCTAATTGAACTATCTCTCCAAATTCTGCTTTAAAGCAATCTACCAGGTCCTGATAATACATTCCACCACCACATAAGTAAACCTTATTGGTTTTCATTAAGTTTTTATCTATAATAACATTCCTTAAATTTGGAGATATTACTTCATTGTAGTATGATCTTAATGCATTTTTCCGGATCTCTCTCAAATCAACATTTTTTCTGTCGATAAATATATAACCCTTTTGGAAAGCATCATCCAAGGTATGTGCTGTCCTTAATTCAAGGTAATAGCTTTTTGAAAGTTCATTAATCATATAGTTTATCGCATAGCGCAAACCATGTGTACTTATCATACTTTGTTCAATCACGCCAGAGTCCATACTTAATACAGATTCAAACGTTCCAAATCCACAGCTTAGTATAAAAAAGTTACCTTTTGCCGCTTCTTCGCCTTTTCTTAAAGCAATGGAGCAGGCAACTATTTCTGGTATAACATCAACATTCTTTACATCCAGTATTGCCGTTCTTTTTCCGCTACCGCCAAAAGTTGATGAATCATATTCAACTATATGGTTTTTTTTCAATTGCTCAATAGCAACATCCTTATAAATACGGTAAGTAGCATAGGGGAAACCTGTAGTAATAGTTACGGGTTGTTCAACATCATCTGTAACCAACAACATTGCTGCCTTTATCAGTAATTGGTAATCAAGGTCATTGGGCGAAGAGTTTAACAATTTATGAGGTGCCTGCCCTTCATTAAGCGCTAAATTACCGCAAATATACCATTGGTTATTATGAAAAACTTTCAAACCGTTCAACAGGTCTGAAGATGTATTGTTTAATGCAGAATTGTTGTTTTCAATTAAACTGGAAAAAGTTTGAGTTAATAGCATTTTAATGTTTGGTTAAGGTTGTTATACAAATTATGATAAATCAACAAATTTACACTATATGGCATCGGCTTTTAAATAAATTGTAAATAAATAAACGTTTAGTTTAATTTCCGCTTATTACAATAGCTTCCGGTTAATCAAATTTATAACATTTAGCTATAAATAAAAAACAAAATATGCTTTTTAGCATGCTTTTTACAATAATAGCTATTTTCTTTTAAATTAAAATGCATAAAAAAGCCTTCCTGTTTGGCAGGAAGGCTTTTTTATATGTTGTAATTAAACTCTTTTTGATTTGATACGAGCTGCTTTACCGGTAAGGGCACGCAGGTAGTATAGTTTAGAGCGGCGTACTTTACCGTAGCTGTTAACCTCTACTTTATCAATATTTGGTGAGTTGGCTGGGAAAATACGCTCAACACCAATTCCGTTTGAAACTTTACGCACAGTAAATGTCTCTGAAACACCAACACTGTTACGTTGGATAACTACACCCTGGTAAACCTGGATACGTTCTTTGTTTCCTTCTCTAATTTTATAATGCACGCTTACAGTATCACCTGCTTTAAAAGCCGGAAATTTATTAACTGTTACTGTTTGCTCTTCTACAAATTTTACTAAATCCATGATTTTAAGCTCTAAAAGCGATTTTTAACCCGTAAAAATCGGATTGCAATTATAGGGATTATTTTTGACAATAAAAAGCCAGTTTTAAAAAATTAACATTTTCTTTTTTATTAACAAAACACCTTCACTTTATTCCTTATCCGTTGTGGTAATTTGCGGTCTTGCCTTTGTAAAATAAGCAATAAAAATTAATCTTCCAGTATATCCGGTCTTCTTTCCTTTGTCCGCTCCACCGCCTGCTCAAAGCGCCATTTTTCTATTTCGGGCGTGTTGCCGCTTAGCAAAATATCAGGTACTTTATGGCCGTTCCAGTCGGCGGGGCGGGTATAAACCGGGGCATCAAGCAGGCCGTCCTGGAAAGAATCAGACAGGGCCGATGTTTCGTCAGACAATACGCCGGGTATTAACCGCACCACGGCATCAACCACTATGGCAGCGGGCAGTTCTCCGCCCGATAGCACATAATCGCCTACAGATATTTCGCGGGTAACAAATATGTCGCGTATGCGCTGATCAATGCCCTTGTAATGCCCGCACAGAATTATAATATTTTGTTTGATGGATAGCTGGTTAGCCATTGCCTGGTTTAGCGTAACACCATCCGGCGACATGAAGATCACCTCGTCATAATCACGCTCTGCCTTCAATTTGTTTATACAAGCGGCAAAGGGCTCAATGGTCATCACCATACCGCTGCCGCCGCCATACGGATAATCGTCTACGCTTTTTTGCTTATTGGTAGCATACTCGCGTAGGTTATGTACATGAATTTCGGCAATGCCTTTTTTTTGAGCACGTTGTAAAATTGAATGCGCAAAAGGGCTTTCTAATAATCCGGGCAATACTGTGATGATATCAAAACGCATGGAGCAAAGATAACGTTTTTGTCAAAGTCAGGAATCACGAGCCAAGAATCAAGATTAGCCCTCTTGTTTCCTGACTCTTTACTCTTGATTCTATTTTACCATCCAATCCGGTGACACCGGTATGCGGCATTGAATTATCCATTTATGGCCAAACGAGTCTATAAGCTCACCCTGGCGATAGCCATATTCAAAGTCGGTTACGGGCATTGACTGTGTAGCACCGGCAGCAATGGCCTGGTTAAATACAGCATATACATCTTCAACAAATAAACCTATGTTAACCGTGCCACGGCCCGCGTTGGCCGGTATGGTGCGGCTAAACTGTGTTATTTCATGCACATGAAACACCGCGCCGTCAATAACCAGTTCGGCAACGTGTATACTGCCGTCGTCATTGCGCAGGCAAAAGTTTTCGACGGCATTAAAGGCCTTTTTGTAAAAATCAATATCGGTAGTACCATTAGGGATGGTTAACACGGGTGCAAAGGCTGTTTTTGTTTCCATGATCTGTTTGATTGGTATAATAACTAAACGTTAATTTAATCTTTGTCATCTAACATAAAAATCTCTTCAACCGGTTTTTCAAATACACGGGCAATTTTTAATGCCAGTACCGTTGAAGGCACATACCTGTTACTCTCAATAGTATTTATGGTTTGTCGCGATACGCCTATCAGGTCGGCCAAGTCGGCCTGGGTGATATTTTTTATGGCGCGCTCAACGCGGATGTTGTTTTTCATATCTCATCCTCTTTTGTGAACCTGTTGTTGCGATATAATTTCCATCTAAATAGCAGGATAAAAAACATCAAGGGCACCCACATATTTAAACGCATAATATCCCAAAAATCGTTTTTGTTGGTAAACGCAAGGCTGATAATTAAAACGATATAGTTTAAATAAATGGCAAGTTGCAGCGAGTCCATGCGCAATTGGGTTATTTGCTCGTCCTCTATACGCTCTTTTGAGAAAGCGATAAGTACCAAACCACTCAACATGGTTAGCGTGGTGATCATAAAGAATAAGTGGTTACTGTTAAAAATACTAGTGCCTTCAGGGGCTCCCTCAAACCCAAGCTGTTTTTTTAACAGCATTACCGGCAAATGCACAAGGAACAGGCCTACGCCCAAAAACTTACACCAATACGGAAAAAGAAATCGTGTTTTCATGATTAATTATTTTTTAGTAAACGGTTAAGGCTATATATTTTCCATCTGAAACGGATAATGAAATATATAAGCGGTGTAATTACACTATAGGCTACTATGGTTATAAAATTGTTACCGTTAATAAAAATTACACAAACAATAAAAATTGCATAGTTTATATATATAGCCCACTGTAATGAATCGAGCCTTACTTGTGCTATCTGTTCGTCTTCAATACGTTCTTTTGAAAAGGCAATAAACAATAAGCCAACAACTACCAGCAATATTTTTATATCGGTATGAAGCGTTTCGCCAAAAGGAACATCCTGATTAAGCTGCTTGGTAAACCCCTCGGGGTGAAGAATTTTAAGTGTAATTCCGAAAATTATAAATGCGGCGAGGCAGCAATAACCTGCAATGCGCCAGGAGTGAGGAAATAAAAAGCGTGTCTTCATGTTTATATAAAGTTTGTTTTACCAAATGTAAAACAAACTTTATATAATGTCAGGTATATTGTACATTTTTATTTAAAAATATACCCGCCTGTCATTTCGACCCAGGAACGAGAGAGAAATTTTATACGCTTTGCAATATCGTTATATGATGTATAAGATTTCTCCCGATGGTCGAAATGACAGCCGGGAATATTTTAGTCCAAATAAATATCCAGTAATCCTTCGGGCAAATCAACCGTTACAATCTCTTTAACCACATCAATGCCTACTATAATTTCTTCATTAAGCGGGAACAGTACTTCGCAGTTTTTGTAGGTAACGGCGGCTATTAATTGTTGCGGATATTCATGTATGGCGGTGATCTTACCCAACTCACCTTCATTTTCATCAACAGCGGTAAAGTCAATCAGGTCCTTTAGGGTGAAGTCGCTTTTTTTCTTTTTGGGTTTTAGCTTATTGGGCAGATATATATCCTTCCTTACCAATACCGATGCTTTTTCTATGGTATCAACATCTTCCAGGTACAGGTAGGCCGAATTTTTTTGATTGTATTTAATTGATTCCACAAAAAATGGGGCCAGTTTGCCGCCTATCTCAATAAACAGGGCATTAAAATCGATATCCGCAAGGTTATCAAAGTCGACATACATTTGCATTTCGCCTTTAAGCCCTTTGGTTTTTAATACACTTCCAATGCGGAAACAATCTTCCGTTTTCATATATGATATAATTATTACCGTATTTAAGATTTGACATCTTTTTTAAAGTTATCAAATCTACCTGGTGCTAAAATAGCAATGGCGAAGAACCTGTGGGTTGCTTCGCCATTGTATACGTTTCGCTATATTAAAATTATTCAGCGCTGTCAGCTTCTGCAGCCGGGGTTTCTTCTGCTTCATCAGCAGGAGCCTCTTCAACAGCAGCTTCAGCAACTGGTGCTTCTTCAACCTCAGCAACCGGTGCTTCTTCAACTTCTTCAGCAGGAGGAGTATATTTTGCAGCAATCGCGGCAGCTTTATC
Organism: Mucilaginibacter sp.; assembly: GCF_028287845.1. Lineage (GTDB taxonomy): Bacteria > Bacteroidota > Bacteroidia > Sphingobacteriales > Sphingobacteriaceae > Mucilaginibacter. Next base: position 13,468 of record NZ_JAQBOW010000006.1, on the reverse strand, counting down.
TTCCTTCTTTTTAGCTTCGGCAACTAGCGCGGCTTTGCGGGCCGTGTCTTTTGCAGAATTTAGGTCTGTTTTTTTACCGGTAATTTTACCTTCTTTTTGGTCTAACCAGGCAGCAAATTTTGTTTCAGCTTGATCTTCGGTTAATGCGCCTTTTTTAACACCGCCTTGTAAGTGTTTTTTGTACATTACACCTTTATAAGCTAATATAGCACGACAAGTATCTGTTGGTTGTGCACCATCATTTACCCAGTTAAGGGTTTTGTCGAAATTAATGTCAATAGTTGCGGGATTTGTGTTTGGGTTATATGAACCTAAACGCTCAATAAAACGACCGTCGCGTGGAGCGCGTGCGTCTGCTACTACAATGTAATAAAAAGGTTTTCCCTTTTTACCGTGTCTTTGCAATCTGATCTTAGTTGCCATTCTTTATTTTTTTATGTGTTCAACATTCCCCCGGAGTTTATTTCAGCGGGGACGCAAAGGTATCATTTATATTCAGAATAAAAAAATCAAAATTCAAAAGACTTTATATGCCTTAAAAGTGTGAAATTTGCATCCTATGAATAAACAAAGCATTGCTATTGATATGGATGAGGTTATAGCCGATCCCAACGGTCACGACACACATGCACCAACAGGAGGGTCAATTCTTCCCCGGCTTAATTTGTCGGTCATCTGAACGGTAAATCCAACCGCCTAGAAAAAGAGCTTTGTTCATGATATACTTTTCTCCAAAAGGTTCAACAAAAAAAATATCAAAATTAGCTGCAAGCTTGGGGTCGTCATTCTTCCTCACAAAATTAATCAGATGTGGCAAACTTATAAGGTTTATAGATTTAAATGCATCTTTATCAATTTCCTTTTGATTTGTAATATTATATCGAAATTTAGGTTGCGTGCCGGAACTTAAACAAGCGCAATTAATAGTATAATATTTTATTGATGGACTTTCGCCGCGATCCATTGTTATCATCCGGTCGTTAATCGGAACTTGAAACGTATCGAGTAAATAATAAAGCGTATCTTTTTTCCTTTTATTTTGACCATGTGCCAAATTTAAAGCGCCTGATAAACTCAAAAAAAGCAATATTGATAATTTTTGCTTCATATTGTCAGATTTTGGTTACAGCCTCACGTCGGTAATTTATTAGGTGTTGCATTATATACTCATAGCAGTACTAAAATAATTATCCATCACCAGATTCGGGCAGTACAATCATGATTAGAAAAATCTTTTCGACAGGAATAAATAAAAATAGAAGAAATAGCCATAACGGCCAAAAAGTGTTTTGTTTTCATGATAGGTTAGGTCTTTTGTAGATTTATTAAAACAATAATAAACAATTATGTTAAAAAAGCGACAAAAATTTACACTTGATAAACAGGTTCATTGCCTTAAAAATGTGAAATTTACACCCCATGAATAAACAAAGTATAGCCATTGATATGGATGAGGTTATAGCCGATCCGATTGACAAGTTTATAACCATCTATCAGCAGGAACACAATTATAATTTCACGCTCGACCAAATGCATGGTAAAGAGTTTAGAGAATTGCTGCCGCCCGAATTAAACCATACCCTGCGCGAATACATTAACCGCAAAGGGTTTTTCAGGGATCTTAAAGTAATTGCCGACAGCCGCGAGGTTATTGAAGAGTTAAATAAAAAATACGAGGTATTTATCGTGTCCGCTGCTACAGAGTTTCCAAACTCGCTGGAAGATAAGCAAGCCTGGCTTGCCGATCATTTTCCATTTATATCCTGGACCAATATTATTTTCTGCGGATATAAAATTGTTAATACCGATATAATGATAGATGACCGTACTAAAAACTTTACCCGCTTTAATGGCCGTAAGCTATTGTTTACATCGCCGCATAATGTAACCTTAACAGAGTATGAGCGTGTAAATAGCTGGAAAGAGGTAGCTGATAAGTTATTGTAGGTGAGTGGTTGATTGGGTTGATTAAGTGAATGGTTATCGAAATTAAACTGCTCACTTAATCAACCAATTTAACTGCCTATAAAGACAGCATCTCCACTATCCGTATAAATTCGGCATTCACATCATGAAGGTGCTTAACCGACTGCCCAAACGGCGTAAACATAATATCGTTATGAATTAAGCCCGCCATTTCGCCTGTATGTCCGTCTTTTAACCCCTCAACTGCTGCTACACCTAAGCGGCTTGCCAACACCCTATCCATGCAGGTTGGCTTACCCCCCCGCTGGATGTGGCCCAATACGGATACACGGGTATCATAATTAGGATATTTTTCTTGTATGGCGCGGCCAATTCCAAAGGCGCTGCCCGGCTCATCACTCTCGGCAACAATTACAATTTTTGATGATTTATCCTTACGCCCTTTTTCAAGCCTTTCAAATAAAGCATTTAAATCAGACCTCGTCTCCGGAACCATTATAGCTTCGGCACCCACGCCTATCCCTGTACGTAGAGCAATCATGCCCGAATCGCGGCCCATTACTTCAACGATAAATAACCTGTCGTGCGATTCGGCTGTTTCTCTTATCTTATCAACAGCTTCAATTACCGTGTTTATCGCAGTATCATACCCTATCGTAAAATCAGTGCCGCGCAGGTCATTATCAATGGTGCAGGGTAGACCAACAATAGCTATATCGGGATATTCCTCGCCAAATTCTTTAGCACCTTTAAAAGTGCCGTTGCCTCCCAAAGCAATTAATGCATCAATATTGTTTTTTTTAAGCTGCTCATACGCTAGTTTCCGGCCCTCTACGGTTTTAAACTGCTCGCTACTACCGGTTTTTAGCATGGTGCCGCCACGCTGTATAATGTTTGATACCGATTTAGTATCCATTGGGATGATGTCGCCATTTATCATCCCTTCATAACCACGACGGATGCCGGCAACTTCAATACCATAATATATAGCCGTACGTACTACCGCCCTGATAGCGGCGTTCATTCCGGGCGAGTCGCTACCCGACGTAAATAGTCCTATTTTTTTTATTAGCGTCATTTGTTGGCAGATGTTTTAGTCCATTCGCGGCAAAGTTACTTCGGTAGTTTGCCATTTCCGCCGCGAATTTACATTATTTTTTGCCGCCTTGCGCACCTTTATAGGCAGAAATTCCGCTATCCAGATATTTTATAAAACCGTCAATATTAAAGTTGGCGCCTTGCGGCGGAACAAGCGTTTGCCCGTCTTCATTAATAATTACATAAAAGGGCTGCGCGTTAGAGTTGTATTGTGATATCTCTTTGTCAAGCCATTTAGCACCCAGCGTTGTTACCTTTTTGCCGGTAACGGTAGATATAAACTGTTCAGAGCTACTTAGTTCGGTTTTGTCATCAATTACTAATTGTAATATCACAAAATCATTTTGCAGCCTTTTTAACACCTCTGGATTTGGCATTACATTGCTTTCCATTTGGCGGCAGTTAACACAGTTCCAGCCGGTAAAATCTATTAATATGGGCTTATGCACTTGTTTCGCTACTTCAATAGCCTGGTCATAATCATACCAGTCATCAATGCCTTTTACTTTAGGCAGGCGCTTAAAAAGCTCTTCGTATTTTTTGGTTTTGATAGTTGATGTATTGGCAGATACAACACCGGTGCCAACACCTGCCGAAAGATCGAAATCCTGTGTGCTTAATGGTGGTAAAAACGCACTGATAGATTTTAAAGGCGCGCCCCATAAACCCGGGATCATATATATCACAAACGCGAATACGATGATTGATATAAAGGTACGCGGCACAGAAAGATATGGCAGATCGCTATCATGCGAAAATTTGATCTTGCCTATTAAATACAGCCCCATTAAAATACCTATCGCTATCCATAGTGATAAAAATATTTCGCGGTCGAACCAGTTCCAGTGGTAAGCCAAATCAACATTCGATAAAAACTTGAGGGCAAAAGCTATCTCTATAAAACCTAAAATAACCTTAACACTATTTAACCACCCGCCAGATTTTGGCATGCTCTTTAATGCAGATGGGAACATGGCAAACAGCGTAAACGGTAGCGCCAACGCCAACGAAAACCCAAACATGCCAATAGCCGGCCCAAGCCGCTCGCCTTTGGTAGCCGCCCCAACTAATACAGAACCTATTATAGGGCCGGTGCATGAAAAGGATACTACGGCCAAAGTGGCGGCCATAAAAAATATACCTATCACCCCACCCTTATCAGAGTTTTCATCCAGCTTATTAGCTAATGAACCGGGTAGGGTAATTTCGAACGCGCCCAAAAAAGATACGCCAAATACAACCAGCAGTAAAAAGAAAAAGAAATTAAATATGCCATTGGTAGCCAGTGCGTTTAATGCTGATGGCCCAAACAACAGGGTAATAATAAAACCCAGTATAACATAAATTACAATTATAGATAAGCCGTAAAGCAACGATTGTAATATGGCCCTGCTGCGGCTACCCCCTTTTTTTGTAAAAAAACTTACCGTTAATGGCAGCATAGGGTAAATACAAGGCATTAAAAATGCAGCAAACCCACCTAAAAAACCCGCTATAAATATTGCCCAAAGTGTTTGGGGTTTTCCGGTAGCGTGAGTAACGGCAATTGTTGCTTTCTTTACGGTGTCTTTATGTTCTTTTTTTTGTGCGGCCATACTATCCGCAGCAGTAGGAATAGCAGTAAAGTTTACACCACCGGTATCGGCAGATGATTGTGCTTTGGCAGGCTCAATGCCTGTCATACATAAAAAAGCTGCAACCAAAAGCGGTATGCAGAATATCGTTCTAACGGAGAATTTACCAGCTATCATTTATTCGCTTATTTACCCAACGGAATAGAAAAATTCACATCTTCGGGAGGCAGGCATTTATGATCGTTACAGGTCATATAAGTAAGCGAGCCTTTAACGGCGGATGCTTGGGGTGATTTTAGTTTGATCTTTTGCTGAAAAACAACCTCATTTTCAAAATAACTTACATCCATACCGAATGACTTTTCGAATTTGGTTGCCGGTTTTGGCTCAATGGGTTTGCCCACCAAACTATACTCTGGCGATTTGGTGAAGTTAAACGAGGTTTTTATCGGCCCCCCGTCTTTTACGTTTAACGAGTAAATATGCCAGCCTGTCTCTATGGTAGCCTTTAAAAAAACTGTTACTTCTGTAGCGCTGGTTTTTTTTGCAGCATACGCCCATTTTACCGGGTGTTCAATTTGCGCATAAGCTCCAACGGTTATTATTAACGCGGCAATTACTGCCAATACTTTTTTCATAGGGTGTTATTTGTTAAAAAATTCTATCTCTTTTAAATTATAGGTTATTTCCAGGTTGCCTTTTTGTATTACCAGCAGGCCATTTTCTTTAACATCTGTTATAGTCCCGGTAAACACTTCATTGCCAGCTTTAAAAGTACGACTTTCATTAAATCTATACAAACGACTTAAATATGTTTTTCTTATATCGAAAACTTTATTTGCTTTTAAATTTAAGTAACAGGCTTCAACATGGCTGCAAATGTCTGACAATAACCTCCGTAAATCGCTATCTTTTTGTAATATCTGTTTTACTGATGTAGCATTGCCTGTCCCATCCGGAAAAACTTCCTGATTAATATTTAACCCTATGCCAATAATGGCATTTTTTATCTGCCCGCCCTGTAATATATTCTCAATTAACATACCGCCCAGTTTCTTGTCGCCATAGTAAATATCATTAGGCCATTTTATTTTGAGCCCATTGCCCAATAATGGGTATAAAGCCTCAAAAACGCCTAAACTTATAGCACGTGTAAGATCAAACTGATTGGCAATAGCCAAAAAGGATGGTTTAAGCAACAGGCTAAATGTTAGGTTTTTGCCGGGTTCGCTATGCCACTGGTTGTTTTGCTGGCCCCGGCCCGCAAATTGTGTTTCTGCCATAATGACCGTTCCTTCAGGTACTGGCTTAGAATTTGACAATAGATTTTTAAGGAAATTGTTGGTCGAGTCAACTTCTTTTAGTGTCAGTAAATTTTGTCCAACAAATAATCCTGAAAATATGTTATTTTGCAATGTTATAATAATGCTAAACTAAAAAACGTTCAAAACTAATTCTTTTTGATGGTAAAAAATAAAGCGATAAGTGAATCAGCTTACATTTCTGAATTAGCCATACATGGCATACAGGAAAAAAAGGGAAACGATATTGTAAGGTTAGACCTTCGTAATATACACAGTTCTGTTACCGACTACTTTGTAGTTTGTCACGCCGACTCAGCCACACAAGTTAAAGCAATTGCCAATAGTATTGAAGAAGAGGTATATAAAGCCCTGAAGCAGGACCCATGGCGCAAAGAGGGCCTTGAATATGGCGAGTGGATATTATTAGATTATGTAAATGTGGTTATACACATTTTCCGTACAGATAAGCGGGAGTATTACGGCGTAGAGGAACTATGGGGCGATGCCGAAATTAAAAACTACAAGAGCGCTTAGCGTTACCGGTAGTTTTATTAATGTTAATTATTAGTGAGATTTAAACAAGAAATGGAAGACAAGAAATTGGAAAAACCAAAACCGATACGAAAAATACCCAATAAAAGAATAACCCCTAAGCCCCCTAAATTTAATATAATGTGGCTGTATGCTGTTGTTATAGCAACTTTTATTGGGGTAGCCTACTTTTCGGGCAGCAATGGCGGTGCTTTAATTGATTTTAAGCGCTTTGAAACAGAAATGCTTAAACCGGGCGATGTAGACTATGTTGAGGCTTACAAAAGCGGTGATTATGTTGTTGCCGAAGTGCATATTAAAAAAGATAGCTTAAAAAAACCACAATATGCTGATGTAAATAAAGCGCAGCGCTCTTTTGGCGCTACCGGCAATGAACCGCAGTATACTTTTACCGATGCATCTTATGAGAGTTTAAAACAATCTATAAATAACGCGCAAAAAGATGTTCCTGATGCACAAAAGGCAGGCATAAAATATGTACCACATGATAGTTTGCTATCAAACGGGTTAGTGCAAAGTGTTATCATGATTGTACTGTTTGCCGCGGTGCTGATGTTTATTATGCGCCGCATGAGTGGTGGCGGCGGTGGCGGCCCGGGTGGCCAGATATTTAACATCGGCAAATCAAAAGCTACCTTGTTTGATAAGGAAGCGCAGGTATCCGTTACCTTTAATGATGTTGCCGGTTTGGAAGAAGCCAAACAAGAGGTAATGGAAATTGTAGATTTCCTGAAAAATCCTAAAAAATATACTAACCTGGGTGGTAAAATACCTAAAGGGGCCTTATTGGTAGGCTCGCCGGGTACCGGTAAAACTTTGTTAGCCAAAGCCGTTGCCGGCGAGGCGCAGGTACCTTTCTTCTCCCTATCAGGGTCTGATTTTGTGGAGATGTTTGTAGGTGTTGGTGCATCACGTGTTCGTGATCTGTTCCGCCAGGCAAAAGACAAAGCGCCATGTATCATATTTATTGACGAGATTGATGCTATTGGCCGGGCCCGTGGTAAAAATAATATTGTTGGTGGTAATGACGAGCGCGAAAATACATTGAACCAGTTATTGGTAGAGATGGATGGTTTTGGTACAGACTCGGGTATTATTATCCTGGCTGCAACTAACCGCCCCGATGTATTAGACTCGGCTTTATTGCGCCCTGGCCGTTTTGACAGGCAGGTATCTATTGATAAGCCGGATTTGATTGGTCGTGAACAGATTTTTAAAGTACACTTAAAGCCTGTTAAACTGTCTGAGGGTGTTGACGCTAAAAAACTATCTGCACAAACTCCGGGATTTGCAGGTGCAGAAATAGCCAACGTTTGTAATGAGGCTGCGCTTATAGCTGCACGTAAAAACAAAGAGGCTGTTGATATGCAGGATTTTCAGGATGCTATTGACCGTGTAATTGGTGGCTTAGAGAAAAAGAACAAGATCATATCACCAGAAGAAAAACGCATTGTGGCTTACCACGAAGCGGGCCACGCTATTGCTGGCTGGTTTTTGGAGCATGCCGACCCGTTGGTTAAGGTATCTATTGTGCCACGCGGTGTTGCAGCATTAGGCTATGCACAATATCTGCCAAAAGAGCAATTTTTATATACCATTGAACAACTGGAAGATGGTATGTGTATGACCATGGGTGGCCGTGTTGCCGAGGATATTACCTTTGGTAAAATATCAACCGGTGCACAAAATGACCTGGAAAGAATAACCAAGCTATCATATGCCATGGTTACCATATATGGTATGAATGAAAAGGTAGGTAATGTATCTTTTAACGATACACAAGGCGAATACCAGTTTAACAAGCCATATTCTGAAAAAACATCTGAATTGATTGATAACGAAGTACGTAACCAGATCAACCAGGTTTATGCACGTACCAAGCAATTGCTGCTGGATAAACGCGAAGGCTTGATCAAATTGGCTGATAAACTGTTGGAGAAAGAAATACTGTTTCAGTCAGACCTTGAAGAAATATTAGGTAAACGCCCGTTCGATCATCGTACTACGTATGATGAGTTTGTAAACGGCGTACCTGAATCTAACCAGGAGCCTGCCGCACAAGCATTATCTCACGAAGGTGTTGCGGATCATTCAGGAACGTTTGAAAGAAACCCTGAAGAGAAAGAAGCAACAGGCGAATAACATTAGCGGAAAAGCTTAAAGCGAAAAGACCAACCCGGCCTTTAGCTTTAAGCTTTCTGCTTTAAGCTAAAAAATGAGGAACATTACCACATCAAAAGAAAAGCTGCTTAAAAAGATACGTCAGGCACTTTTGGAGAAAAGGGACAACCCTTATCCCAACCTGGAGAATCTGCCTCTTTATCCTCCTGTTGATGGGCACCTTGATGTAATGTTTGCCGAGCAATTTATGGCCGTATCCGGGCAGTTTGCTTTTTGCGAAGATGAGGTACAATTTATTGAAACCCTGTTAGAATTAGCCGAGCAACGCAATTGGCATAAAATTTACTGTTGGGAACCCACCCTGCAGGAAATATTGGCCCGTTACGAATACCCATATTTTGAAACCGATAAAGATTTTGAACAGGCCGAGGTTGGATTTACCCTTTGCGAAGCGCTGATAGCCCGTAATGGCAGCATCCTGTTATCTAACGCCAACGCGGCAGGGCGAAGATTAAGTATTTACCCCCCCGTGCATATTGTGCTGGCCTATGCATCGCAATTGGTTCCTGATTTAAAAGATGGTTTTAAATTGCTTAAAGAAAAATATGGCAACAACATACCATCCATGATAACGAACGTTACCGGCCCAAGCCGAACTGCCGATATTGAGAAAACACTGGTTTTAGGCGCGCACGGGCCAAAAGAGTTGTTTGTGTTTTTGTTAGAGGGATAATAAACCGGCGGTCTGTGCCCTCCCCCACAAACTGCTTACAGTACAACCGTTATCTGTAAGGACACAGACAACGGTTGGTAAGGCTCATTTGTGGCCGCTAACTTTACAACCTCGACGGCGGTACCCCGTAAGCTTTTTTAAAGGCGAAAGAAAAATGCGAGAGATCTTTAAAGCCAACTTCCATATAAACGTCTGACGAGCGCCAGCCTTTTTCTTTGATCAAATAATGAGCATCTGTTAATCGTTTTTGTTGTAACCACCTGTTGGGCGATGTATGAAATATCCGTTCAAAATCGCGCTTAAAAGTGGCAAGGCTGCGGCCGGTGAGGTAAGCAAAACGATTGATATCGACGTTGTATTTATAATGCTCAGCCATGTAAGCCTCCAGGTCTATCTTGCCGGGTTCGGCAAAATCAAACAGCACATTTTTTAGCCCTGGGTTAGTGTCCAATAACAACATAACCGCTTCTTTTACCTTTAAACTGGTAAGCGCCCTGTTAATTTCTGTCTTGCTGTTAATATATGGCTTTAACGATGCCACGTAGTTTTTAAATAATTCGTTCGGCTCAAGTAATAGTGTGGCCTCGCCTGTGTAGGGACCATCGGCATGCAGATTGTGTTCCTGGCTAATGCTTTGTAAGGTGTCTTTATCCAATATCGCCGATAGGGATATAAATTCACCCCCGGCCGGCGGGTTTTTAACAAATTTGCAAAGCTGATTTTTACTAAAGAACCTAAAATCGCCCTCATTAAAATGGTATGTTTTATCGCCAACGCTCATATCCTGGCTGCCTGCCAAAATATACCCAAACACATGTTCGGGTATAAATTGTTCACCTTCCCGGCTTACATGTGTATAGCAGGAATATAATATCCGGGGTGCTGTTTTATCGTATTTAATCGGCATCTGCAGGCTAATTTACTTATCTTTTTAAATAAGATTTACCAAAGTCGGTTTTAAAAAAATCTCCCGACTCATCATGATCTGTAGATATGCTAACCGGTAACCATTTTTCTAATTCAGCGCGCCTTATCTCATCCGTACTTTTTAATATCCCTATGGCTTCGCTGCCTAATACCAAATGTACCGGCGGCTCGGGGTGGTCTGCCAGCTCAACCATCACCCTGGCCGCTTTATCAGGGTCGCCTACCGGGATAAATTTATCGCTTTTAAAAAAGTCTGTTCGGGTACCTACCGAAGCTTCATAGCCTTCAATTGCAGGGGCATAGGTCATGGAGGCCCCCGCCCAATCTGTACGGAAACCGCCCGGTTCAACACAAGTTACATAAATGCCCAGTGGCGCAACTTCTTTGGCAAGCGCTTCGCTAAACCCGCCCAAACCAAACTTAGCGGCCTGGTACATGGTTAGCCCGGCGTTACCAACCCGCCCGCCTATAGAGCTGATCTGCAAGATACGACCCGAACGTTGTTTGCGCATATAAGGCAACACGGCGCGGGTTATTTCAATAGGTGCATATAAATTTGTTTCTAACTGGCTGCGCACCTGTTCGCCGGTATAAGCTTCGGCTGCACCAATTATACCAAACCCGGCATTGTTAACCAATACATCTATTTGCCCAAAATGAGCTGCTGTATTAGCAACCGCTTTATACACATCTTTGTAATTGGTAACATCCAGCTGCACCGGGAAGATCTGATCACCATATTTAGCAACCAGGTCTGCAAGGGTGTCTGTATTGCGGGCAGTAGCGGCTACCTTATCGCCTGTTGCTAAAACCGCTTCTGTAAGGCTGCGTCCCAATCCACGGGAGCTGCCTGTTATAAACCATACTTTTGTCATTGTTTCTGTTTTTTGTTAACACAAAGGTATGGCAGGCAAGCCGCGATGGTTTTGTTGTAAGGCTCAATATGTTTTGTTGAAAAGCTCAGAGTACAGTTTTAGGCCCTCCAGCCTACTTTCTTCCAAAACTATCCTTACGCTCTCCTTGCCCTTATACTCCCATTTTATCAGCCTGATACAACTATCTGCAATTTCTATACCTGTTATATCACCGTCGTCAAAACAACAACAGCCACTGTTAAAATAAGTATCCAGGTATCCTTTAAAATCCGGCGGTCTTGACGCTTTAAGATGCAGCTTATCAATTTTAGCTTGCAGCTCCCTTGCTTCCGCGCTCTCATTGGTTTTTTTGGCTTGCGCCTGTTTCTCATATAATATCTCCAACTCTGTCAACGATCTAAATACGGGCTGATGCGTGTGCCCTGTTATCAATACCGTGTCTTTTCGTTTCGAGCTCCACTCATACATCAGGCGGTTATGGTCGGTTTTAAGCTGATCATTATTTGCCGGGGTGTTGGGGTTAATGCGCAGGTAGGATTGAAACGGTGCCCAAATATCAGACACAAACCATTTGCTGAACCAGTTACCATCGCTTTGCAGATCGCCCTGGTGCCCATGCGTCATATAGATGGATAGCTTTTTATCATTAACGGTGGTTTCTAATATAGCGCCCTCATATATCTTTACCGGTTGCTGGTATAGCTGCATCAGGCTTACCGCGGCAAGCGGATCATTATCCCAATACAAGTCATGATTACCAAATATTTTGATAAAGGCGTTGCGGTCCAAAAATTTCTTTTCTGCCTCAAACGTTGCTTTATTGTGTCTTTTAATGGTGATAAATAAGTTCTCCCATAACTCCTCGCTGTCACCTAAGTTGATGTAGAAGAATTTTTGTTTGTTATAATGATCTAATGCTGTAAGATAACTTTTCGCTGCTTTGGCAAAAATGTCCGCGCCGTCTCTTGCACCTTTATGCTGATCTGATAAAATAATGAATTTGTCTTTTTCAACATCAAACCGAATAACCTGCCCGCGCTTACCTGGCTTAGTAGTTATGTTTTGATACAGTTGGCTCAACGCTTTATCAACCCGCTTTTTATCGGGTCTTGACGACCATTTATTGGCGAGGTTAATTACCTGTTTGGTTAATAAGCGTTGCAGAAATTTGCGCATGGTGTGTTAACAGAAAAATACAGCTTATGTTCGAAAAAATAATTCAATTATCATTGTATTTTGCTAAAAATATTAGCAAATTTGTTTTATGGCACATCAGGATAATCCGGAGTTTTTTAAGGGCCGCGGGGCACAGGTTAATACCGATAATAAATTTTTAAAGCGCAAATATGTATTAGACCACATAGAGGGCCTGGATGAACCGCTATTAGAAAATAGCGTTACACAGCTTTTTGAGGAAACCCCGAAAAAGATAGTAAGCGAATCTAACAGCCCGGATCTGAGCCACATGTATTCCATCAATCCTTATCAGGGCTGTGAGCATGGCTGCATATACTGCTATGCCCGCAACACACACGAGTATTATGGCTTTAGCGCCGGGCTTGATTTTGAACGCAAAATAATAGTAAAACGCAACGCGCCCGAACTATTAGAGACCTATTTTAATAAAAAGAATTACCAGCCGGTTAGCATTCTGTTATCAGGCAATACAGATTGTTACCAGCCTATTGAGCGGCGGCTAAAAATTACCCGGGGCCTGTTACAGGTATTTTTGCAATATAAAAACCCGGTGAGCATCATTACCAAAAACAATGTCATCATCCGCGATCTGGATATTATTACCGAGTTGGCTAAACTGAATTTAGTACATGTGAATGTATCTATCACCTCGCTAAATGAGTCGCTAAGGCAAAAGTTGGAGCCGCGTACGGTGACAGCTAATGGCAGGCTGGCGGTTATCCAAAAGCTATCAGAAAAAGGCGTGCCGGTGAGGGTAATGGCCGCGCCGATAATACCGGGACTTAATAGCAACGAGATACCTGATATTATAAAAGCGTCAGCCGACAGAGGCGCGTTATCAGCAGGGTTTACCATTGTACGCTTAAACGGAAGCATAGGTGAAATATTTACCGACTGGATATATAAAGCTTTCCCGGACCGTGCTGAAAAGGTATTGAACCAGATAAAAGCTTGCCATGACGGCAATTTAAATGATAGCGAATTTGGTCGCCGTATGCGCGGCGAAGGCCCGGTGGCACAATCTATCCATCAACTGTTTAAGATGGCTTGCAACCGCTTTTTAGCCGACAGGGAAATGCCGCCGCATGATTTTAGTTTATTTACGCCAAAGGGTGGAAAGCAGACGAGTATGTTTTAAAGTAGTCTTATATCAATCCTCCT
>NZ_JAQBOW010000164.1 GCF_028287845.1 Mucilaginibacter sp. | reverse complement strand
GCTACCGATATTTTTGAATGATGGTTGCGCCACAACTGCACTATCCATAACGGATGTACCATTAGGTTTTCTTTAAGCGTATGCACATCAATTTCCTGGTGAATTGCATTTAAACGGCTTTCCAGTTCAACGCGCTGCCCATATTGCTTTAACAAGTTGGTAAAAAGCTTATGTTCAACAACCTTTTTCTCAATATCGTCACTTCCCTTACGCAATAATTCAAATTTCTTGCGCTCATCAAGGCTCATGTCGCCATTAATATAACGTTCAATTTGTTCTAAAAGTTGGTTATCACTCATTTTCTTTCTCTCCTTATTTCTGCTGAAAAAACAATTTCTTCAGTCTTTGCAGGCATTTATATTTTTGCGTTTTGGCATTATCAGCATTAGTATAACCAAAACGTTCACAGATTTCCTGCATTGATCTGTTATATATATAAAAATCTTCCATAATGGTTTTGCAGGGTTCGCCTAATAATTGAAGTGCATTCTCCATTTTACCAAACTGTATGTTCCTGTCATTATGTTCTTCAACCTCGTCATCCGGTATAGGCAGATACTCCTCAAAATCTCTTATATCCCCGCCATACCTGTTTATCTGGCTTAATCTTTTTAACCAAAGTCTTCGGCAAATTGAATAAATATAAGTTTTAAGCTTACTGCTTAATTCAAAATCACCGGCTTTAATCTTATTATACAGAACAATTATAGCCTCCTGATATACATCCTTGGCATCGTCTTCATCACCGCTATTATTAAGAATTAGTTGTAATACCATCGGAAAATATGCTATATACAGCCGTTTTAAAGCAATTTCCGAATTATTAAGTATCCCAAGAATAACCTCGCTGTCTGTTGGTGCTGAATCTTTTAACTCTTTATTCACTACTTAATACTATTTATGCAAAATTGTAACCCATCATTGGCAATAAAAATCTAAATTAAATAAATATAATGGTTAGCCTTTTAATAATTTCTTTTCAGATAGCCCCAATTCCTATCCTATTTTAAGCCATTATACAATAACGCTTTCATTTGCAAACAATTAAACAGAACCAATAAAATTGTTTGGCATATTTAATGTATAAGGTTAGTAATTATTTATTTAAGATACATTTTATTTAACTGCACAACTATGAAAAACACATTTAAAAATGGCCTGCTGGCTTTAGTAATTACCGCTTCGTTAACAGCATGCAAGGGCAAGGGCTCTGCTGCAGTTGATTCTGTAAAAGCCGATTCATCTTTTGCAACCAGCGTAACAGACTCTATTAAAAAAGATACCAGCACCTTGCCGGATTCTTTAAAAAAGGATACTTCAGTTACCACCACTAAAACAGAGGTGAAAACGAAATCAACCGAGATCAGGAAAAAACCATAAAAACTTTTCTTATTATATTAAATTAGCTATAATACTTGCAAGGCAATATTACACCATTAGGAGGCTCCCATGGAGCCTTTCTAACTTATAGCTTTATTTCTATAAACAGGTGACTCCTCCGGAGTCAAATACGCGCTTTGTTTCAGCAAACATTGGCTCCGGAGGAGCTCCCTGTTTATAGACACAATACAAACCCTACTTTGGCTCCTATTGGAGCCTCCTTGATATAGGCGATACTCTTGAGTTATTTTAATGCCTTTGACCTGGCAATTTTTGCCTTTTTTTGCGCAAATTATAAATCCATTAAATCTATAGATTTTAGATTATTTTAATGATAGGGTTACCTTTTAACTATTAATGTATTAACCACTAAATTATTCACTTTTAAACATTAATATATGAAAAACGCATTCAAAATTGCTCTAGTAGCTTTAACTGTTACTGCTTTTGCAGCTTGTAAAGGTAGCGGATCTGCTGTTACAGATTCTGTTAAAACTGATTCTGTAAAGAAAGATTCTGTAGTTAAAGTTGATTCAGTTAAAACTGATACCACTAAAAAAGACACTACTAAAAAATAAATTTTTCAATTTTTATAGCTGATTATTAGCTTTTTATCAAAAGGTAACTCATTATTTTATAAATAGTGGGTTACCTTTTGTTGTTTATTGTATTAATAGCAAAACTATATAGTCACTTTTAAAAAATTATCATGAAAAACTCATTCAAAATCGCTGCATTAGCTTTAGCTATCACAGTTTCTTTTGCAGCTTGTAAAGGTAAAAGCACTTCAACTACAGATTCAGTTAAAACTGATTCAGTTAAAACTGATTCAACTAAAGTTGATTCTGCTAAAGTTGACACAGCTAAAAAAGATACTACTAAAAAAATGTAATCTTTGTTAGTTACAAACAAAAAAGCCCGGGTAATTTTACCAGGGCTTTTTTGTTTTGCAAAGCTATGTATTAGTGGTGTT
Organism: Mucilaginibacter sp.; assembly: GCF_028287845.1. Classification (GTDB taxonomy): domain Bacteria; phylum Bacteroidota; class Bacteroidia; order Sphingobacteriales; family Sphingobacteriaceae; genus Mucilaginibacter. Next base: position 3,265 of record NZ_JAQBOW010000164.1, on the reverse strand, counting down.
GATGGTGAACAGAATCGCGCAATGCTTTAATTTCATCATGCGATTGCTGTAGAATAGCTTGCTGATCATTTAGTATATCCCTTATATAAGCCGGCAAATGCCTGTTCAAAGCTGATTGGTATGCTTTTTTTATTGCATCTTCACCAAACTCACACTCTTCTAATATACTTTTTTCGCTATGGCCGGTAAAGGTTGCTTTAATTTCAAGCCAGGTACGGTGTATAGTGCCACTCACACTGGTATCATTATCAACATCGCTGCCTAATACCTGTATCTCTCTGGCTAATGTTGATTTAAACTGCTGGCTCTCTAATATCTTATTGTTAAAAACAGATACCAGTTCGCCGTCATCTTTAGTTTCCTTTATGGCGTTTTCATATCCCGCAATGCGGTCATTGTTTATTTGAACCAGGTCATTCAAAGTTTCGATTATTTCTTTATTTCTTTCCATTTTAATAATTTATTTGGTTATAAAACTATACAACCAAAAGCGGGCCAATTATTAATTAAAAGATAATTTAATATCTAAATAGTAAAATTATGATCGGCCAGTAAACATCGAAAATATCCAGATAATAATTCCAATTACTATAACTACAGCTAATATGCCAACAAAAGCCCCCGCTTTAAATATATCGCCGATAACAGTACATCCGCTTAAGGCAATCATTGCCAAAACGAATAGGGTGATATTTAATTTTTTCATGGTTTAAATTATTTTCTAATCAGCATGCAATAACTACGCCTATCTGTCTTGATATTAAAATGTGCTTTATAGTTGGAATGATAATAAAACATTCTGTATAGCAATAGGTACAATACGCCCACATTTTTTATAAAACCAACACAATTATTACTTAATACATTAAGGCTTATTGGGGCTAGATAATTAATTTTGCCGCTTAGTATAAATTATGATCTCTCCAGTTTTTTCTATTCAACACGTAAGCGTTCGGTTTTTAAATGGCGTATTGTTTAATAACTTAAACCTTACAGTTAATAAAGGCGAAAACTGGGCGCTGGTAGGCGAAAGCGGATCGGGCAAAACCGCGCTGCTACAAACTATAGCCGGCAATTTCAATATAACAGCCGGCGAAATTAAATATCATTTTTTTGAAGAATATTTAAAACAACATCCCGATAACGCCGAACATTTAACGCACCATAAATTAGTTGCATTGGTTGAGGCTAAACACCATTTTAAAAACCTGTCAAACACCGGCGATTTTTATTATCAGCAGCGCTATAACTCGTCAGACAGTGAGGATGCTTTAACCGTTGAGGAATATTTACATACCATAAAACCTGCTCCCCAACCCAATATCTACTGGCATTTTGACAAGATAATCTCTACCTTAAAACTTGATAAATTAAGCGGTAAGCAGCTCATCAAGCTATCAAACGGCGAAACCAAACGGTTAAGAATAGCGGCGGCTTTATCAAAAAATCCGGTTTTATTATTAATGGACAGCCCGTTAACGGGACTTGATGTAGAAACCCGTAAAGAGTTTAACACTATAATTGAAGAGATAACAGCATCGGGCATTACAGTTGTTATGGCAACATCGCCTTATGAAATACCTGGCGCAATTACCAATGTGGCTGTGTTAAAGAATGGAGTTATAACTGCTATTGTTGCTAAAGATGAGTTTACACCACAATTAGTCGAGCCGCAAACACCGGATAGTATTGATAAGGAAGAATTAAGGTCATTATTAAGTGCTAACACTTCAACCGATTATCAGCAGATCATCAGCATGAATAAGGTGCATGTTAAATATGGCGATAACATTATTTTAAACGATGTAGACTGGCTGGTTAAACCCGGCGACAGGTGGGCACTGCTTGGGCATAACGGTGCAGGTAAATCAACCCTGCTAAGTTTAATAAATGGCGATAACCCGCAGGCTTATGCTAATGACATTATATTATTCGACAAAAAACGCGGTAGCGGCGAAAGCATCTGGGATATTAAAAAGAAAATAGGCTTTGTATCGCCCGAATTGCACCAGTACTTCCCTACGGACAATAGTTGCCTGCAGGTAATTGAATCTGGCTATTATGATACACTGGGTTTATTCAGGCCCAGCAATAAGGAGAGGGCAGAGACAGCTTTGCGCTGGATGAAAGCCTTAGAGATTGATAAATACGCCCGCACCTTATTAAAAAATATCCCCGCCAGCGCGCAGCGTTTATGTTTGCTGGCAAGGGCGCTGATAAAAAATCCTCCCCTTTTAATTTTTGATGAGCCCTGCCAGGGAATGGACACCCATCAGCAGCAGCACTTTAAAAATTTGGTGGATACCATTTGCGGGCTGAGTAAGGTTACGCTGATATATGTAACGCATTATCAGCAGGAAATACCGGATAGCGTGGATAGGGTTTTGAGGTTGGAGAAGGGATGTGTGGTGGAGTAGAAAATCATATAAATCAGTAATTCAAACAATTATTGCTAAATTTAATTTTGTAAATTTGTTAATATGATACGCACTATATTAAAAACTGATAATAACCAACTTACGCTTCAGTTGCCAAACAATATGGTTGGTAAAATGATTGAGGTCATTGCTTTTGAGATTGATCAGGTTAAGCCTGTTAAAGACCTCGAAAAGGCTGAAAAAATAGCGGCAATTGATAAAGCACTTAGCAAACATCGTGTAGATCTGTCTAATTTTAAATTTGACAGGGACGAAGCAAACGATTATGAGTAGGATCGCTCTTGACACTAATATATTAATATACCTACATGATGTCAATGAAGAATCTGACAAAAGAAAAAGAGCAAATGAATTAATTGCAACAACTCCTGTTATTTCACCTCAAGTTATAAGTGAATATCTGAATGTTTGCAACAAGCGGTTAAAAATGGCCAAACAGGATTCATTGGATTCATTGATGGCATGGTTACCATACTGCGAGCTTTCTTTAGTTGAACAAGATACTTACACCAACGCAATACGATTAATTCAAAAATACCAGTTTCAAATGTTTGATGCAATTATTGTAGCGTCCGCTTTAGTTTCGGATTGTACAATTTTATATTCAGAAGATATGCAACATAATTTAGTTGTGGACGGGCAGTTAAAAATTGTAAATCCTTTTGTTTAGTCTTTTAAATAAGCTACTCCCTCTATAAAATCACAATAATCCTACATTCAATTAAATAAGCGGTTAATACAATATTGTATATTTGCCCTATGAATACTGCCGATCTGTTACAGCGTGCTTCGCGGTTTGAATTTTTGAGTATTGAGGAAGGTGTGCA
>NZ_JAQBOW010000154.1 GCF_028287845.1 Mucilaginibacter sp. | reverse complement strand
ATTGCCTGGATATTTGGGTTTGTGTTGAGTAAGTATACGGGCCTTAATATGTCCGGCAGTTTATATAGCTATGATCCGTTTAAAGGCGAGGTAATAACCTGGAAGAATTTAATATTACCCATGGTTACCCTGGGGTTTAGGCCGCTTGCTATTATTGTGCAGCTTACCCGCAATGCCATGCTGGATGTTTTGGGCCAGGATTATATCCGCACCGCTAAAGCTAAAGGATTAAATAATAACACGATCATATATCGCCACGCATTAAAGAACGCGCTTAACCCGGTTATAACTGCTATTGCTACCTGGTTTGCATCTTTGCTGGCGGGCTCTTTTTTTGTGGAGTATGTGTTTGGTTACAATGGATTGGGCAAAACAACGGTTAACGCGTTGGAAATGTCGGACTTCCCGGTAGTGATGGGCTCTATTTTATTTATCGCTTTTATTTTTGTGGTGATAAATATTTTGGTAGATGTTGTTTATGTTTGGATAGACCCAAGAGTGAAATTACAATGAGACTTTTTTTTATAGGATTTATGGGATGCGGCAAAACCACCTGGAGCCGCAAGCTGGCCGCACACCTGGGGTATGAGTTTATGGACCTTGACCATATGCTGGAAGAAAAGGCGGGCATGACCATAGCCGAATATTTTACCGCACATGGGCAGGATGCTTTTCGTGAGCTGGAATCAAAAATATTAAAAGAAACAGCATATCCTGAAAACGCGGTAGTATCAACAGGCGGCGGGCTGCCCTGCTTTTTTGATAATATGGAATGGATGAATACCAATGGCAAAACCATTTATATTAAATTATCACCCAAAACACTGGCAGACAGATTAGATAAGGGTAAAGTAACGCGTCCGTTATTACATGGCTTACATGGCGATGGACTGATAGCCTTTATTACTGAGAAATTAGCTGAGCGGGAAGTTTTTTATGAGCAGGCTACCCATATTGTTAATGGCATAGACCTGTCTGTTGAGGCTTTGGCAGAGGTTAGCCTTTCCGTTTAAAAAAGATAATAAATGCCTATAATTGGCTTTGCAATAAATTACGCTTAAAAACAAAATATCCGGGTATATGATAAAACATATTTTAATGAGAATAAAGGGATCATTAGAGATCTGGTTTAACTTTTATGTTTTAAAAAAGAGGAAGCTAACTATAGGCTCATCAAAAATTAAGCTTGCTCATGAATGGATACTTTCTGAATATGATGCCCTTGATGCAAGTAAAGCGTCAGACTGGCACCGGCTGTTTGGCGATAACCGCCTAACTAATATTTTGGCAGAGCATGTTTGGGAACATATCCCTGATGAAGAAACCCGCCTGTCAAACCAAAATTGTTATGATTATCTGCAAAAGGGCGGACGACTTAGAATAGCTGTACCAGACGGTAACAACCCGGATAAAGAATATATTGAATGGGTAAGGGTAGGCGGAACCGGAGTTGGAGCCGATGACCATAAAATATTATATACTTATGACGTGATGAAAAGCAGGCTGGAAAAGGCCGGCTTTAAAGTTGAGCTGCTGGAGTATTGGGATGAAAACGGTGAATTTCATTATACCGATTGGACCACCGAAGGCGGCATGATACACCGCTCACGCAGATATGATCCACGAAATAAAGACGGCAAATTGGGTTATACCTCGCTTATTGTTGATGGGGTAAAGGAGTAGATCCGGACATTAACTCCGCTCTTCCCACACCATACATAAATGCAATATGGTTTCAACGGCCTTTTGCATATCCTGTACAGACACCCATTCCTGTTTACCATGAAAAGCGTGTTCGCCTGCAAAAATATTAGGGCACGGCAATCCCATAAATGATAATCTGGAACCATCTGTACCCCCACGTATTCTGCATAATTGGGCATTTAACCCGGCTCGTTTAATAGCCTCCATGCCATACTCAACAATTTGCGGATGTTTATTCAGCATGCTTTTCATGTTACGATATTGCGGTTTAACCAGCAGCTCATAGCTTGAGTTAGGAAAGTTTTTCAGAATCTCATCAGCAATTTTGCGAATAGTATTTGCATGTGCCTCCAGTTTAGCATCTTCAAAATCACGGATAATAAAATCAACCGTAGCCCGTTCTACATGCCCCTCTATACCAACCGGGTGTACAAAGCCCTGCATATTATCTGTTCCTTCGGGCGATAATTCATATGGCAGGCGGGCAACAATTTGCCCGGCAATTTTTATGGCGCTTTCCATATTGCCTTTTGCAAAACCCGGATGCGAACTTATGCCATGAATAATTAGCCTGGCGCCGTCTGCCGAGAAGGTTTCGTTTTCCATATTGCCGGCGTTTTCGCCATCAATGGTATAGCCGGCATAAGCACCCAGTTTTTTAATATCTACCTTATCAACCCCCCGTCCAATTTCTTCATCAGGCGTAAACAATATCCTGATAGTGCCGTGCTTAATTTCAGGATGATTGATGAGTTGGTAACAGGCATCCATTATCTCGGCCACCCCGGCTTTATTATCGGCACCTAACAAGGTGGTACCACTGGCTGTAATAATATCATTGCCAATTTGGTTTTTAAGGTCGGGGTGCCCACTAATTCGCAGTATTTGCGATGGGTCATCCGGTAAAATAATATTGGCCCCCTGATAGTTTTTATGAATTATTGGCTTTACACCTTTGCCGCTACAGTCAGGCGAGGTATCCATATGCGAGCAAAAACAAATTACCGGTATACCCTGCTTATCAGTATTAGCAGGAATAGTTGCATATACATATCCGTATTCATCTAAATGAGCGTCCTCAATCCCAATTTGCTGCAGTTCGGTTACTAACAAATTACCAAGATTTTTTTGCTTTTCTGTTGACGGATAGCTGTCTGAATTGGGGTCAGATTGTGTGTCTATGCACACATAGCGCAAAAAACGATCGATAACTGTAAAGTTTAATATTAAATCAAAGTTCATATCTTATATTTGTAACAAGTTGGGGTACATTTAGTTGGGGTGCATCTAATGATTAACGGTAATAATCTGTAAATATTGATTAATATTTGGTTTTGAAAAAATTCAGCCTGCTTTTTATGATAATTATTTCCGCCCTATCCTTAAAAGCACAGGACAGCTATAACTTTTCCAGGTATGGTATTGGCTTTTTTGCCAGTTATAACAAACCCTATGCTGATCTGAATGAATCAAACAGGGGTAAAACATACAATGTTACCGGTTACTATAATTTATCGCCCTATATGCCCATTGGTGTCGAATTTCAGACGGGCGAGCTTTCGGGTGGAAGTATAATCACAGATCCTGATAAGCGGCAATACGATAATAAGTATAAAGCGTTTATTTTACATGGCGATTTAGGGTTAGGCGAGGTCCTGGATTATGAGGGCAATTTTTTTATGAAAATTGTAAAAGATTTTTACGTTGGTACAGGTGTTGGGTTTATAAGTAATAATATGGCCTTTATACAGCGTACCAACCTTGTCGCAAATGGATATCCTATTGGCGCTTATACTTTTCCGGGTAAAAACAGCAGTATGAACCTAATTGTACCCATCCGTTTTGGCTATGAATTTAAAATATATAATACTTATGATGAACCATTTATAGGCATTAATATAGGCTATATACACAACATTACCTGGGGCGAAGGACTAGATGGCTATGATGACTCATCGAACCATTTTAAAAACAATTCGCAAGATCAATACAGTCAAATCGTGGTTGGCCTTAAGTTTAATTTTGGTGGCGTAGTGCCATATACCAAACAAATAAATTAACATTGAATATTGAAGACCTACGCGATTATTGCCTGCAAAAGCCGGGCGCTACCGAAGGATTTCCTTTTGGTGAAGAAACGCTTGTATTTAAGGTTGGCGGTAAAATTTTTTTAATTACGGGTTTAGATGATGGAGATCGTTTTAACGTAAAATGCGACCCTGAACTTGCCATTGAGTTGCGCGAACGTTATACAGAAGTACAGCCGGGCTACCACATGAATAAAAAAATGTGGAACACCGTTTTCATGAATGGCGCATTAACCCGTAAACAACTGCTTGAAATGATCGACCATTCTTATGATCTGATCTTTCAAAGCCTCCCTAAAAAAACTCAGACCGAAATTATTGGCATTTCTGAGTAATCCTTCCCGGTTGATGAAAAATTTCATGCCGGCGATTACGTTGTATACCCAACCAGCCATTTAACCGTTATATTCTGGATGAAAAAAATCAGGCATTGGCAAATAGCGCACAACTACAATTACCTATATTTGCCGCAATTTGGATATTGACAGATACTAAACCGACTTTAAAAAATAAATGGAATACATAACATTCGCGCCAGTAGCATCATTCATATTTGCTATAACTATTGCCACTTCGCTATTAGCATTCTCTAACGACAACCTGTATGGTAAAATGATGCTGCACCCTTACAGTGTGTACCGAAAAAAGAATGTATATACACTAATTACCAGCGGCCTTATACATAAAGATTGGATGCACCTGTTCTTTAACATGCTATCCTATTATTTCTTTGCTTTTCAGTTAGAGGTATATATTGGCCACTGGCAATTTGGCTTATTATATATAGCAAGTTTAATTTTAAGCGATTTGCCGTCTGTTGCTAAACATAAAAACGATTTTTGGTACAATAGCCTGGGTGCATCCGGCGCGGTTAGCGCGGTAATTTTTAGCTATATCATGTATTCGCCCATGACAAGGATGATGATTATGCCTTTGCCAATACCTATTCCGGCTATTTTGTTTGGTGTGCTTTATATGATTTATTGCAGCTACGCTTCCAGATACTCAAAAGATAATATTAACCATGACGCGCATTTGTTTGGCGCGCTTTGTGGCATTGCTATTACCATCATTTTGAACCCTGCAATAATGCCGATATTTTTACGCCAGGTTAGTGGGGGAGTGCAATCAATTCTTCACTAACAAAATTACCGTCGGCATCAAACAAAAAGCTCATGGGCTCTTCGGGATTTTTAATGATCTCTAACAGCAGGAAACCCCAGTTTTTCCAGAAACTTTCCAGTACCTGTCCGTAAATTTTGTTTTGCCAATGGTCAAACAAGGGTTTACTGCTCATTCCGCGTAGCGGCATGGCCTCAATGTAAACCTCTTCGTCAACAGGTAGAATATTGTATTCGGGCAAGCGGTTAAACAGGTAGGCCGAGTAAAACACCCGTCCGCTAAACTCTTCAAACTGTATGGGGTGCAGGGTTTGTTCGCCTATTTTCGCTAATGTTTCGCGGTGATAGTGGCGGTTAGCGCCGTTATCCTGAAAACAAATTATCAGGCCAAAATCTTTTATGCGTAACGAAAATGTAAGCGTATTGATCTCGTCGCGGTAGCCAAACTCCTGCTCGTTATTGCTAACCTTAAATAAAAACAGGCTGAACGGTTTAAAATCTTCAAATAATATAGGCTGATTTATGCTTTGCAGCATTAAATGCAGGTTGCTGAATTTATGAATGATAGATTGCGAAATATTAAACTCTTCGCCTTGCGAGCGTTGCAGTTTAATGCCGGATTGTACCTCGTTAAATATGATGCCGTACAACAATTTGCCCGCCCATTGAAATAGCTTTAGCTCGTCAAGCGCTTTAACCGCGTTGTAACCGCCGTTAACAGCAGCGCCAATTTCGGCTTCTAAGGGCTCTAAATAAGTTTCGTTAACGGTGGCCGAGCAGGGCAGCTTGATGTCTTTGTAGGTAGCCATGCTTTCGTCCAGCAATTTAAATGGCTGGTCCTCCAGGTTATAAAGGCTCATTAACCATTGCGGAAACACCTGTATCTTTTCCTCTTCGCTGCTTAGGGTTTCGCCCGTAAGGAAACAGCTCCGGTTACTAAAGTTTGAAGCATCAAACGGCGAATATATTTTTGCTGGCATGCCACAAAGATAGTAATGTGATTTAGGTTAAGCAAAGCGTGTTTATTAACTCGGCCCCCAACCAAAAGCGAATCTTGTTACACGAAAGTGTGTAACAAAATGTAACAAGTGTAACAAGATTTCGACTTAACTAATTGAAAACAAATATATTACCAAAAAGTGATGTAACAAAATGTAACAACTTATTCGTCAGTATTTTTAAGTATAGTATTGGGCTTTTTCACTGATAATCAAATAATTACAAATTGCCAATTTTAGAAGTGATGTAACAAGATTTTGAAACAAAATCGCGCCATTGCTACTGGCATAAATATGTAGCGGTGGCAAGTGGGTAAGGGTACTTGCAACATCATTATATATTTGCATGGTGGTATAGGCACAAGTACGCCGCGCTTTGGCTTATGACAGTACCTTGCACCGGGGGCTTTTATGCTGATAATCACAAATAGGGTATTTTTTAACCCATGTAACAAAAACCCGAGTTGTTCAAAAACATGAATCTCGCGCTTTAAAAAACAAACATAGCATTAGTGATTACACTAATTATGTAAAAGTTATATTTAAAACCTAAATTTATAGCAAAGAGGCGCGAACCGACATTCGTACACGGTTGTAGAAGCTTTTATTTTGCAAGGCACGTACAACTAACTTTATATAATACTTAGGTTCTTGTTAAGGAAGCTTAATTTTGTTGGAGATACGCAAAACGTGTTCGTGTAAACGAAAGCACCAAGCGAGTTGTGGAAGCCTTAATTTTGTAGGGTATGCACAACGTTAATTTTTGTGTTGAAAATGGGGGTTAAGTTGTGGAAGCCCTAATTTTGTAGGGTATGCACAACAACATAATCTATACTATTAATCTTTTGTTTAAGGTTGTGGAAGCCTTAATTTTGTAGGGTATGCACAACCAATGCTCAATCGGCTGATGAATAAAATAGGTTGTGGAAGCCCTAATTTTGTAGAGTAGGCACAACAAGTAATAAACAGTTTCTCTTAGTGGGGTAGTTGTGGAAGCCCTAATTTTGTAGGGTAAGCACAACAACATTTCTTTAAATGCCCTGTAAAACAGGGCATTTTCTTTTTATTTAGTTGTGTTTTTTTGATACTCTAATGTTTTATTGGCAGTAGATCCGCTATCTTTATTTAACTTATTACTTTCTTATGGAATCTTTCCCTGATTACAAACCGCTGTTTGCTGCCTATCTTAATATGGCCCGTAACAATTGTTTTATCGCGCTTAGTCATATAGCAGAAAAAGCAAACAAAGGCGGAGGTATGAATGAAGATGCTATGCAGGAATGTTCGGTCATAACACTCTTAGCTAATAATAAAAAGCCAGACGAGTCTTTAAAGGTCGAAGAAATGATCAAGTATCATTTTCCATTTACAAAATCAACAAAGAGGATTGATCCGGTTCCTTCTGACTATGCTGGCCTGATAATTAGTTTTATTAAGCAACTAAACGAATTAAGAAATTTTCATACTCACTATTTGCATCGACCGTATGCTACAGATGCTAATGTTATTGCGCAATTACAATTTCTTTTCGATACTTCACGCAGGGAGGTGCGAAAGCGTTTTGCACTAAAAGAAGAAGATGTAAAACACCTCGTAAGAAAAACTATTACAATAATTAATGGTGAAAAAGTTGTCGTTGAAAAAGACAATTATCCTTATGCGTTCGTAAACAAAGAGGGTCAATTTACAACAAAGGGCATAGCCTTTTTTATTACTCTCTTTCTTGAAAAAAAACATGCATATCTGTTTTTAAAACAACTTAGGGGATTTAAAAATAGTAGCAGCAAACAAAACAAAGCCACATTAGAAACATATTGCTTTTATCATATACGTGTACCTCAACCAAGATTACAAAGCCAGGATACTAAAGTTGGGTATTTATTGGACGTTTTGGAAGAATTAAAGCGGTGTCCTAAAGAACTTTATTCTCATTTATCTGAACATGACAGAATGCGTTTTACGTTTGTTAACGACATTGATGCTACGGACGAGCAGCCGGAAAGTATTTTGAAACGTAACAAGGATAGATTCGCGCATTTAGCATTGCGATATTTTGAGCATACTGGAAGTTTGAAAGAATTGCAATTTTATTACGACTTAGGTAAGTATTATTTTAAAGTTTACGAAAAATCTGTCGATAGCGAGATTCGGCTTCGCCGCCTTCATAAATATATGAAAGGATTTGGTAGGTTGAATGACTTTGGCCTTGAAAACATGCCACCCTTATGGCAACAATTGGTTAAATACACCGACCAATTATCTGAGGGGTATGCGGAACCTTATATTGTTTACACAATACCTCATTATCACATAGTCAATAATCAAATAGGAATATGGATAAATAATGGGTTTATACCACCGCTTTTATCGCCGGTAAGTAGTCCAGAACCTCAAATGTGGCTCAGTATTTATGAGCTTCCAGCGATAATGTTTTATCATTTGCTGACAAAAAAAAGGAAGGAGTACAAAAGCGTATTGCAAATATTATCTAATCATAGAAAAGCAATACATCTTCTTTTTAAAGATATTAAGGATTCAAAACTTCTTCCAGATGCTGTTGAAACCTTTGAGGCCGAATTAAGACAAAGGGGTTTACATCGCAACCACATACCTAAGCCCTTGCTTGAATATCTGCTAAATGAAAGCCCAGGAACGCCAGTAGCAGCAAAAGCAGAAAACAGATTAATAAAGTTGCAAAATGAAACAAGCTTTCTTTTTGATAAGATAGATATTGATCTGGAAAAATCGAAAGAAAAGGCTGGGGGCAAATATTATAAGCCTATTCAAACAGGTAAAATAGCTCAATTTTTGGCAAAAGATATGCTTTTTTTCCAACCGCCTATAAATAAGTTAAAAGGAAAAGCAACCGGTACTTTGTTTCAGGTTTTGCAAGCAAGACTTGCTTTTTATGGCAGAGATAAACATTTACTCGAAGATATTTATAGGGAGTGTAATTTGATACAATCAAATAATCCACATCCTTTTTTACAAGGACTTCCTATTACGGATAGCCTGATCGATTATTATCGAAATTATCTTGTCAGACGAAACACATATTTAGAAAAATGCCTCAAAAAATGCATGCAGGGGAAAACCGGAAGCCAAGAGCTTCACTTTCTGCATTTAGGCGAACGAGAAAAAAGAGCAGGTAATGATTATTATAAGGGGCTTGCGGGAAAATTTATAAAGATGCCATTAAACCTGCCTCGAGGATTGTTTATGGAAGAACTTCTTAAGGTTTTTTCAGCTGAAAATAAAACAATGCAAGACATAGCGGATAATTCGCGAACAAATACGGCTTTTCTAATTAAGGAATACTTGAAAAACGTACTTGACGATGATACACAGGATTTCTATAATTGGAAAAGAACTTATGCAGTATTTAATAAATACTATGACAATCGAAAACCACAAAGCAGGGATAGTCTGATAGAACGATACTTCGATACATCTGTGTTATCAACAGAGGCTGAAAAGATTAAATTAGAAATTGTAAAAAAACAAAGAGTCGATATAGAGGCTTCTGAAAACATTAAAAGAAATTATAGATATTATAGTGAGAACGAAAAGCAAATAAGACATACCAAAAGCTGTGATATAGTTTTATTTTTAATAATTCAAGATTTATTTCCTTCTCTCGAGCAATCCGTATTTAAGGGGCTTGCAATTAATCAGTTAAAGTTATCTGATATTTTACCTGATGCAGAAAAAGGCATTTTATCACTACCAATAGAGATAAGGCTTCCTTTGTATAATAAATTCATAATACAAAGAGGCATTAAACTTAAAAATTACGGTGATTTTCGTCGATTTTTAAAAGATCGCCGGTTACAATCGTTGTTACCTTATTTTGAAGAAGAAAGTATTGATAGAGTAATAATTGAAAAAGAACTACAGGATTATGAAATAGCACGTATAGAAATTCATCGGCTTGTATTGGAGTTTGAGAAAAAAGTTATAACAGAAAATAAGATTACATATGAAAATTCCGAGATTAATTATGTTGATCATGAAAAAGTGTTGACCGCTTTCTTTCAGAATGAGCCTTCCAGTAATAAAAAAGAGTTAATAAGAGATATTAGGAATAAGTTTTCGCATAATGAATATCCAGATGCAAATAAGTTTAAGGGATTAATAGAATCAGATTCACTTAATACGACTGTAGCAAAGAAGTTTATACAAATAGCAAAACAATACTATCAATTTGAAATTGCCCCCGCTCCGCCCTTGTTAGTGTTATCACCAACAAGTACCACTATTTTGTAATTTGGCACTAAGGCCGGTATAATTTCGGATTAGGACAGCATTTTGCTAACGCTACGTTTGTTGGTAACACCAACAAAGGCGTGGCGGGCGATCGAGTTTCTGATTATTCATTTAATGGGCGATGCATATATTTGTAACATAGCAGCCGTATTGTATTCTAACTAAAATTACTTCTGCTATCCTAAACCGTATGATAAACCTAAAAAAAGACTACTTATCAAAACAACCAAATTTTGTATTTAAGCCCCGCACAATAATTTTTTTTATTGTTGCGGCAATAATTGCTTCGGTATTAAATATTGGTAATGAAATAACTTTCCATTCGCAAAACCCGATCCCCTATTTTGCCCGTACAACCATAAGTTTAATAGTATTACTTGCATTTGTTGCTGTTACCATAGGGTTATTAAAACAAAACGGCCTCCCTTCAAAAATTTTAGGATTGCAATTGTCGGGGCGCTCATTTTTAAATACAATAACAGGTGTGGTTATAGGCATAGTGACAATAGTTTTACTGATGGCGTTATTATATGCTTTTGTTCCGTACCATTTTGTTGCAGGCTCTTTAAATAGTGTTGATGTACTTAAAGAAAGTTATTCTTATTGCTTGGGCAACTCTTTAGAAGAGTTTCTGTTTAGGGGATTTTTGCTCGTCATACTTTCGCAGCTTATGGGGTGGCGCACTGCTGTTTTTATTATGGCATTGCCATTTGGCTTGTTCCACCTGTATTTTATGGGGCCTAACATTACCGGCTTAAAAATGGTGATAACCACCGCTGCGTTTTCGTTTGTGTTTAGCTACGCCTATATCTTAACCGGCTCTTTGTGGACCGCCATTTGCACCCATGTTTCATCAAACATATTGCTGCATGCGGTTATGGGCCTCGACGGAGCGAACCGGGCAATGTTTGTACCTGTGTTTGATGCCAAATGGCCCGTAAACTACGACCTGGGCATGGTAGTTAGTTTATTGGTGACGGCAATTGTGGCATCTTTTCTCTATTTATTGATAAAGTATCGGCGCGCCGCGTCATCATTTTAAAAAATGCGCCGTAGGCGCAAAAGGTCGGTAGAAATTATCCTATAAATCATTCGGCGTGCCGTTAGGTCAATGTCATTAAGTTAAGGGAATTTACCAATACAAAATGTCATTTCGAACGAGGTACGAGAGAGAAATCTATACAAGACAGGTTCTGCGCCTTATCCGTGTATAGATCTCTCACTATGTTCGAGATGACAAACCTCTTAACTTAATGACATTGGCCGTTAGACACGGCATTTCTTTGGTATTTATTTTGCTACCGATCTTGAACCCCGATGGGGTTCTCTTAGCTTAATGCCATGGCCTATACAACACAATTATTACCTCGCCAACAGCCATCATTTTAAAAAGAATAATTTAGCTTTGAACTTATAATGAAGCTGACTTATCAACCTTTCGAACTGGAATTAAAGCACCCGTTTACCATAGCCAGGTTTTCGCGCACATCAACCCCGCTAATGCTGGTACAGGTTGAGCATGACGGCCAAACGGGTTATGGCGAGGCTTCAATGGTGCCCTACATGGGCGAGAGCCATGAAAGCGCCGCCACATTTTTACGCAAAGTAAATATAGATGAGGTTAAATTTCCCTTTAATTTTGAGGCGATAATTAATTACCTGGATAGTATTGCGCCGGGCAACCCTGCCATAAAAGCCGCCCTTGATATTGCCCTGCATGATCTTGAAGGAAAGCTATTAAACAAACCCTGCTGGCAACTGGCCGGCAGCAACCCCGCGTTAATGCCGGTAACCAGTTTTACCATTGGCATAGATACGCCCGAAGTCTTCCTGAAAAAAGTAAAAGAAGCCCAGGGTTTTAAAGTGATAAAAGTAAAGTTGGGCCGGGATAGTGATCAGCAACTGATAAACATTATCCGCTCGGTAACTGATGTACCCATTTACGTAGATGCCAACCAGGGCTGGACAGACCGCGCGCAAAGCCTCGACATGATTTACTGGCTACAAGCACAAGGTGTGGTACTAATTGAGCAACCCATGCTAAAAGCAGATATAGATGGCAACGCCTGGCTAACCGAAAACAGCCCCATACCTATTATTGGCGATGAGGCTGTACAGCGCTTACCTGATGTGGAGAAAGCAAAAGGCGTATATCATGGCATTAACGTAAAGCTGATGAAAGCTGCCGGGATGCATGAGGCGCATCAGATGATAATAAAAGCAAAAGAGCTGGGCCTAAAAGTATTGATGGGCTGCATGAGCGAAACCAGCTGCGCCACCCTGGCCGCCACCGCCCTGGCCCCGCAATGCGACTGGGCCGATATTGACGGACCATTCCTGATTAGCAACAACCCGTTTAAAACACCTGATTTGGTGGAGGGCAAGTATATATTGGGTAATGAGCCGGGATTAGGAATTAAATTATATTAACACTAATTGCACGAATTTTAATTCGTGTCAATTAGTGCATAGGTCTTCCCATTCAAGCTAAACTTATCCCCAACCTTTAGCCCTTTCATTTTTAACGCGATAGGCGATGCCGGCGAAATGGCAAAATAGTTTTCGCCATTAACAGTAAGCGTACCTGCACTTATGGCTAAGTAAAAATTGCCATTATTGGTAATAACCACACTGCCGGTTTCTACCTGTTTAAATTCTGCAGTGGTATTAACCAGTGTTAGCGCCACCTTTAATTTATTAGCTTCATTTAACTGGGCCATATTACGGTTGGTTTCCTGCTGCATCATTTCCCGGCCGGTTTCGTATTTATCGCCGGCGCTGCTTTTGGTATCATCGCTTGCCGCTTTTTGCGCCTCTTTAATTCCCTGTTCGGCGGCTTGCATACGCTGTTGCACATAATCAAGGCATTGTTTATATAACGCTTCTTTTAAACTACTCATTAATGGTATTTTATACTGGCGGTAAATATAAGTTTTAAACACCTACGGGCTAATTTTAGTTATTCAAAGGTTAAATATTACCCGGTACTATACTTTATTTACATCATCGTTAATATAAAATACTCCTTTTTAAACAAAAATGTTAAGTTTGCTATTAGCATTTTATTTAAACCCAGGCCACATTCCATGAAGAAAAAGGTATTGATAACCGGAGCAAGCAGGGGGCTGGGACTGGCAATATCCAAAAAATTATCAGCAGAATATTCTTTAATTCTTCATGCCTCCAGTCCGGAAAGCTTTACTTCTATTGAACCGGGCAGCCAGATTTTATGTGCAGATTTTTCACACCCCGACCAACTGGCAGCTTTTTGCAAACAACTAAAAAAAGAACATGGCGATACCTTGTATGCCGTAGTGAACAATGCCGGGGTAACGTTTGATAAATCATTAATCTACCAGCCCGAGCAGGAAATTACCCGGATGCTGAATATAAATTTAAAGGCGCCCATTATGATCTGTAAAACTGCGATGAAAATTTTCGGATTAAATAAAACAGGTGTAATAATTAATATGAGTTCGGTTGTTGGCGAAACCGGTAACGCGTTCCAGGCGGTGTATTCGGCTACTAAGGCAGGTTTAGTAGCGTTTTCCAGGTCGTTGGCCCAGGAGGTTGCCGCGCTTAACCATGAGCATACCATAAGGGTTTTAAGCGTTTCGCCCGGTTTTATTGAAACAGACATGACTACGGCTATTCCGGAAGCCGAAAAGGAAAAATACCTTAAAATGATACCGGCGCACCGGTTTGGAAAAGCTGATGAAATTGCCGAAACAATAGCCTTTTTATTGTCAGATAAAGCAGCTTATATCAATGGAACCAACCTGCATATTAATGGCGGTTTAATTTAAAAGAATCAATTTTATAACATGGATAACCTGGTAGGCATACCGCCTGAAGATGTATTGGTACATGGCCCAACAAAATTGATGATCACCCGTTATCTATGGCATTCGCCCAATGCGGGTATAGTAGCTTGCTATTCGCCAACGGAGCGGGATGTAGAAGATCATTTTGGTATTTTTAGGGGCGTGGATCAAATAGAGGCGTTCGCGCAATCAACCATTGTATCTTGCGGCGCTTTTATCGAAACACAAAAACAGGTCTGTAGTTTTGATGATCTGAAACGTAATTTTGTGCCCGTGTTTACAAGTGTTGGGCAGGTTAATTTTTATAGCTATTTAGAATTGGGCGATATATTTATAAGCATAGGCAACATACAAAGCTACAAGTTCAGACAAATGGTTTGCACCGGCCGAATTTATAAGGTACCCGCAAGTTTAAATTTAGATGACTATTTTAGTGGTTTTAATGAGGAGCGCCTATTGGGCTATGACTTAAGCGAAGACTTTAAACTTATAGCCGAATTAACCGACATTACCGGAAGAGCGATCAGAACAAATAATTTTAAATAAATAAATGGAAAGACAAGAAATAATTGATGGATTGGTTGAAATTTTAAAAACTGTAAGAACCATTGATCCCCAAAAGTTAAATAAGGTGACAGAAGAAACAGATTTTATAGCTGATTTAAATACACCATCAACCGAAATGATAAACATTGCTGCCAAAGCCGAACAGAAGTTCGACGTGGAATTTGACGATGATGATATTGATAACCTCGGCTCGAAAGTAAAGGATATAGTTGATTTAATATTAACAGTGAAAGAACGCGAATAATGCAAATAGCCGGCAGAAGGGTAGCTGTTGTAGGCATGGGCGGGGCTTTCCCGGATTGTGCCAACCTTGCCGAATTTAGCGATAAGCTATTTTCGGGAAAAAGCCTGGTTAGAGAATGGGGCGAAGCCGCCGCGCATGGTAAAAATATACGGTCGACTGTATCTGGTTATATTACAGAGGCCGAAATGGGTTTGGAACCTATATACTCCACACTGGCCGAAAATTATCCCGAAACCTATATAGATAAACTGAAAAGAATACCTGATGCCAATTTATCAACTGCTGATGTTGGCAGTATATGGTCAATGCTGGGCTCGTTGGATGCTATTAAAATGGCCGGATGGACAGAGGCGGAAACACAATCCGGGCAAACGGGTGTAGTTATAGGCTCGGGCGGGGCGGGGCATGTAATATTAAGATCGGCCTGGCATAATTTTTTTGAATTAGGAAAAAAAACCCGTGCAGCCGGCTCACATACGGTTGACCGCGCTATGGTTTATCGCGATGCCGCTAATGTATCCTGTTTAATAAAAAACAAAGGTGTTTGCGAGTCGATTGGCTCGGCATGTGCAACAGGTCTGGGCAATATAGGCTATGCCTACCGCCTAATCAGGTATGGCCTTCAGGACCGTGCAATTGCTGGTGGGGTAGAAGGAACATCGTTAGAAACATTTATCGGCTTTGATGCAATGCAGGTATTAAGCCGGGGTTTCAGTCCGCTGGAAAGTTCGCGCCCGTTTGATGTTAACCGCAATGGTTTTGTTTGTTCGTTTGGGTGCGGTATTGTAGCTTTAGAAGAATATGAGATGGCAAAGGCCAGAGGAGCCCATATTTTAGGCGTAATTGATAATTATTTTAATAATTCGGATGGTGATGGCAATATGTTCTTTCCTTCATTTTCCGGGCAGAAAAAACTATGGGAAGGCTTATTAGATAATTCTGAATTAAGACCCGATGTAGTTAAAGTGCATGGCACATCAACCCCGGTAGGTGATGCCATTGAATTGTTAAGCGTGGTGGATGTTATGGGCGAAAAGGGGTACCATATATCGGCCCCAAAATCGCAGTTTGGCCATATGCTGGGCGCGGCGGGGTCGGTAGAGTTTATTACAGCCTTACTGATGCTGCAGCAACAAAAGGTTTTGCCTTGTTTAAACGCTGTAACGCTTAACCCCGAATTGGAGGCTATTCAAAAAACGATTGGGTGGAAGGGGCCGGTAAAACCGCTGGAAGCTTATCGCGACCTGATTTTACAGGAAACTATCTCCAAAGAAATTAACCGCATTGTTTGTCTTAATTATGGGTTTGGCGGAACCAATAGTGCAATTTCTGTTTCAAGGGAACTACTATGATCGATAACCTAAATAAAGTAGCGGTAATATTTGGGGTCAGGAATGATAGTTCCATCGCTTATGATATTGCCCTAAAACTACATCAATCGGGGTGTAAGGTTGCTTTGAGTTATGTACCCGATACCAAAGAGAATGTTTTGTACCTGATGGAAAAGATGGGTATGGATAAACAGTATGCCGTCGAAGTGGATGTAAGGGATGAAGCGCAGATAACAGCATTCGTGCGGTTTGTTCATGATAAACTGGGCCCTATTGATTACTTATTACACGGAGTGGCCTTTGGCAACCAGTCGGTAATGTGTTATAGCCTACCCGGCAGTACCGAACCGGCCCCCTCGTATTTGGATATTCCCTTTGAGGATCTGATGGATTCCTTTAATATAAGCGCTTATTCGTTGCTTAGAATAGCGCGGGTTGCCGAGAGTTTCCTGGCAAAAAATGCTTCGATATTAACACTTACCTATAATGCTTCGCAAAGGGTATTTCCGGGTTATGCCGGCATGTCCATTAACAAAGCCGCGCTGGAGAATATTGTTTTGTACCTGGCCGATTATTTTAGGAACAAACAAGTAAGGGTTAATGCTATTTCTGCCGGTTTGGTAATGACTACCTCTGCAGGGGGGATAAATGGGGTTCGTAAGCTGCGCAAGATGGGTAAATTAACCGCTCCTTTAGGTAACATAGATGCCGGCGACGTAGGCAATACAGCGCTTTACTATTTTTCTGATCTTTCAAAAAAAGTAACCGGCAATATTCATTTTGTAGATGGCGGGTTTAATATTATGGGTATTGGGATAGATGGAGAATGAAATTTTAAAAACCCTTAGCGAATGCAGGATCGATGATAAATTTGCAGTGGGCAACGATCTGGTTTTTATGCCCGTTTTTCAACTCTCTTTAACCGATGTGTTTAAGCATAAGGTTTATACCCCCGCCGAAATGACCTATTGCGATTTATTTGATAATTCGTTACTACGCTACGCATCTACCTGGGCGGCCAAAGAGGCGGTTTATAAAGCAGTTAAGCAAATAAGTAATGCTGGTTTAGCCTGGAAAAAAATTGAAATAATTAGAGAAAAAACAGCAGGGCGGCCCCATGTTATTATGCACCAGTATCCCGGAAAATACGATATTAGCGTAACCATATCGCATGATGGCGACTATGTTTGGGCCATTGCTCTTATTAAACAGTCTTGCTAAAATTAAAACAAGTGGCCATGCATTATTTTTGTTTCCATATTAACATTTATTACCATGATAATTAAATCGAAGCCCATGTCGCCATTTTTTTTTAAGATTGCAGCGGCTTTGATCGAACTGGTTTTTAAAAGGCGGTTTAATAGGCTGATTATAAATGATGTGCCCATAAAACCCGGGCTTTCGTACCTTTTAATGTGCAACCATTTTAGTTTTTTGGATGGTTTCCTGGCAATGTATTTATGCAACAAAGTGCTATGGAAAAAAGAAGGGATGAAGCGCCTTTATATCATGTCGTTAAAAAAACAAATGGAAAAAAACAAATGGCTACGGTACATTGGTAGTTTTTCAGTAGATCCGGGCAAAGCTTCCATTAGTGAAAGTTTTGATTACGCTGCTGAAATTTTGTCGGAACCGGGTAACCTGCTGCTTTTTTATCCCCAGGCTAAATTGGAAAGCTGCCATATCAGGCGTATTTATTTCGAGTACGGCATTACCGAAATCATTCCCCGCATCAAAGGAAACACTCAGTTAATATGGAGCAGCAATTTGACAGAGTATTTTGAAAGCCTCCGGCCATCGGTTTATTTTAATATGCTGGATTGCGGAACAAACCACACGTTTGATTTTGACCAGTTACAAGAACACGTAAATCAGCATCATCAAAAGGCAATAGCTGCAAATATTCGTTATACAGATGAGCGTATTAAATATTATTAATGATGAATGCGCTCTAAACCTTGCTTTGCCTCGTATTCTGTGCTGTTTTGATATTCATGGTTCTTCATATCAAGTGCCATGTTGTAATAATAGGCGGCTGTATTATAATCTTTTTTTTCTTCAAAAATGTGTCCGGCCCCCAATGCTGCATTCGCGGCATAATAATAAGGCATTGCTTTGCCAAGGCTTATGGCCTTTTGATAGCTGGCTATAGCTTCATTCAACTTCGCCGTTTTTTCATATACCCTGCCAAGCCGATAAATATATTCCACCCGGTCGCGTAATAGTTTAAAATCGTTTAATTGTTTGTTTTTTAATTGTGCTAACGCTTTGTTGTAATAACCGCCATCATAATATAACCGGGCTTTTAACAAATCGGCATCTGGCGGAGAATCATTTGCCTCTCTTAGTGCTTGCTTGTCTTTTTCATCGGTCAAATAGCCGTTGTTACGCACCATATTTAAATAGTAATTGTATTTTGACACGTCGCTGTCTAAAAGATAATAGTAGGCAAGTTTAAGATAAGCGTCTTTAATATATTTAGAGCCTTTATACTCTTTTATATAACGGAGTAAATAAAGATTGGCATCGCTGTCTCTCCGGCATAATTTAGCGTACCCTAACATATAGGTTGCCGTAGGTAAAGCAAATTGCTGTGGTGGAATTTGAATGCGCATAAAGCATTCTATCGCTTCATCATTATAGCCGTTTTTTGCAGCTACATAACCGCTTAAATAGTCCCTTAAAGTACTATTATCCATGTCTTTCACATACAACATAAGCCGATCGTAATTATGAGTGGTGTGCAAAACATCTAAATGCATATAACATAAAGAAAAGGTTAATTCATCTTTATAATGGGTGAATTTAGTAGTGCCGATCTCCGCTCTGAGCTTTTCAAGCCGGGATATGCCAGATTGGACATTTCCACTCATCCCCAATAATTTTGTAATACTTTTTAAATTTGATGGCAGCGCTCCTAAAATAACATCTATTATGGCGGCGTCCTTTTGATCGGGCAGAAAATCCGGATACTTTGCAGTATTTTCTTTAAGCAGGCTGCGGGCTTTCTTTAGGTCACTGAATGATGAAAAATAATCGCCGAACTTTGCCTTTACTATTCCCCATTGCAAATAAACCTCGGCTTGGGCGTAAAGAAAATAAGGTGAGTTTTTATCATTGTTTTCCAACTCGTCTATCCGGTCAGACTGATAATCTTTTAGCCTTTCATAATCCGCTTTATTGTCAGACATTAACAGGTTAACGTAGTCAATATAATTATCCAGCAAAATAGGGACCCCATTTTGCGGGCTTTGCTTTTTTTCTTCCCTTATAATTGATCTCGCATCATTTAATTTAAGGTGAAATATATCCTTATAAGCCTCAACACAGCGACCATTAAAATTGAAATTCGCATTTGCGGTTAAACTGTAAGCAGATATAAATAAAATTGAAAAAGAAAGTTTATAAAACATTAATATTAGGGACTATAAATATTACAAACGGTTTTTTGACGAAGATAGATAGTTTTTTAGTAAGGTTTGTAAAACAACTATTGTTCCGTTTTTAAAAAACAAAGTACGCTGCAAAATAAAAGCCCCCGCACACTCGCTGCTTGGGGGCTTTCAACCTAAACCTTATCACATTGTAAGCTTGCGCCTACATACACAATAACGTAACTTATGCCCTAATAGTTGCCTGCGCCTATAAATTTTTAATAATAATGATAAAAATATGACGATAGGTTTTTATAGTGTAAAAATTGCCCGTTCTTATTTGGATTTAATTTAAATAAGCAATACATTTGTTCAGTTAACGCATAAATATGAGGCTTTCGCAACTTGAAGTAGGAGAAAAAGGTATTGTAAAAGAGTTTACTGATCTTGAAATGTCAATTAAATTAATGGAAATGGGGTGCTTACCCGGCGAAGAGATAAGGGTTGACCGCATTGCCCCAATGGGCGACCCAATTGCCATTAATGTATCCGGGTACCAGTTGAGCTTGCGGAAACGCGAAGCCTCAACAATAATTTTACATTAGTTTTTTAATTACGTTGAAAGCTGATATAAGAGTTGCACTTGTAGGAAATCCAAACACCGGTAAATCAACTCTCTTTAATGTATTAACCGGTTTAAATCAAAAAATAGGAAATTTTCCGGGAGTTACTGTTGATAAAAAAGTTGGATACAGCAAATTGCCGGATGGCCGT
Organism: Mucilaginibacter sp.; assembly: GCF_028287845.1. Classification (GTDB taxonomy): domain Bacteria; phylum Bacteroidota; class Bacteroidia; order Sphingobacteriales; family Sphingobacteriaceae; genus Mucilaginibacter. The sequence goes on along the minus strand of NZ_JAQBOW010000154.1, from coordinate 55,712 downwards.
GTAGCCGAAATTGTTGACCTGCCCGGCACCTATAGCCTCTATCCAAAAAGCCAGGACGAATCAATCGTATTCTCTGTATTAGCCGACAGGGCAAACCCACTAAGTCCGGATTTAGTCATAATCATTCTTGACGCAACAAACCTTAAAAGAAATTTACTGCTATATAGCCAGGTTGCCGATCTGAAAATACCGGTTATTGTAGCGCTTAACATGATGGACCTTGCCAAAAAAGCAGGAACCATCATTGATGTGAGCTTGTTTTCGAAGAACCTGGGCGTACCCGTTGTGCCTATATCAGCAAGAAAAGCAGAGGGCATTGAGCAACTTAAAACAGCTATATCTTACGCTAATAAAATAGCGCTTCAGGAAGATAGCATAGATGTAAGATCCATAGCCCCGCAATTAATTGAAAGTATAAGTAACGAGCTGGATCTTGATAATCCTTACTTTGCTTTACAGCTTGCGCACCAGCACGAAACTTTAAAATTTCTATCAGCTAAACAATCAGACCGTATTGAGGAGCTGGAAAAGGAACATTCGTTCCACTCGCAAAAAGCACAGGGAGCAGAAACCATTGCCCGCTATAATTTTATTAATGACCTGCTATATGATACGGTTAAAAAACCCGATACCGCCGGCGACGAAACAACAAGCAACAAAATAGATAAGGTACTTACACATAAAATATTTGGCTTTGTTTTGTTTTTTGCCATACTGATGTTTATGTTTCAGGCTATATTTTCGTGGGCGGTTTACCCAATGGAATTAATAGCCGATGCGTTTGTATGGGTGCAAAACACACTGCATCATGTACTGCCAACCGGCCCGCTAACCAGTTTATTGGTTGATGGTATTATTGCCGGCTTAAGTGGTGTAATAGTTTTTATTCCGCAGATAGCTATACTGTTCGCCTTTATATCTATACTGGAAGATACCGGCTATATGTCGCGGGTTACTTTCATGATGGATAAGCTGATGCGGAAGGTTGGCTTAAACGGCAAATCGGTAGTACCATTAATAGGTGGTTTTGCCTGCGCGGTACCATCTATCATGAGTACCCGCACTATTGAGAACTGGAAGGACCGCATGATAACCATTATGGTTACGCCATTGGTAACCTGCTCTGCACGGCTACCGGTTTATACTTTATTGATAGCGCTGGTTGTACCTAATAAAAACGTTTGGTGGTTTTTTAATTTACAGGGATTAGCTTTAACCGGCATGTATGTATTCAGCCTGGTATCAGCAGTGGTGGTTGCGTGGGTATTTAAGTTTATTTTAAAGAGTCGCGAGCGGGGTTACTTTATAATGGAGCTACCCGTTTACCGCTTGCCGCGGTGGAACAATGTAGCGTACGCTGTGTATGAGCGTTGTAAATCGTTTGTTTTGAACGCGGGTAGCGTTATTATAGCGGTATCCATCGTATTATGGGTGATGGCATCCTACGGGCCGGGCAACCGTTTCGAAAAGATAGATCAGAAATATCAACAATCACAATACAAAACAGTAAATGCAGATCAGCTGCAAAAAGATATCGCATCCGAAAAATTGGAAAACTCGTATGCTGGCGTATTTGGTCATGTTATTGAGCCGGTTATCCGTCCGTTAGGTTTCGATTGGAAGATAGGCATCGCCCTCATTACATCATTTGCAGCACGCGAGGTATTTGTAGGCACTATGGCCACCATTTACAGCGTAAACGGCAATGCCGACAATATGCAATCTGTACAACAGAAAATGCATCAGGCCAAAAACACCCAAACCGGGCAGCCCGTATTTACTTTCGCCGTGGCGTTTTCATTGATGATGTTTTATGCCTTTGCCATGCAGTGCGCCAGCACTATAGCCGTAGTTTACCGCGAAACCAAAAGCTGGCGCTGGCCAGCTATACAGTTTGCTTACATGACAGTATTGGCTTATGCGGCGAGTTTTGTGGCGTACCATCTTTTAAGATAAAAACTTACTGAAGCCAAATTAAGTCTTACCTAAATATTTATGTCTTAGCCAATGCCTTATTGGAATATCATAAAAATAAGTTATTAAAAAAGACAATAATAACGTACAGGAAATTGCTATTATGGTTGAATTAATTTCGCCCGTAATATGGTTCAAATAGGCTTTAAGACTCACCCCAAAAGATTGATGAATTAAATATATAGGGTACGAAGCATTACCAAAAGCAATTAAAATTTTCGCTTTTAAAAAACTTAGCTTGTTGCTAATTATCAATGCAAAAACCATATAAAATATTATATTACACATAACGTGTTCATAAATAGTTAAATAGCTATTGATCATAACACTGTTGCTATGAGCTACAGCTGCTTCACAAATAGTAAGTATTAATAATGCCACACGATATGAATTAAAACCCTTTGTGTAGCATATGTAGAAAATTATACCTGCAGCAAAGAATTGAAAATGGCTAAGTAATGGCATTATTGACCTGGTTATAACAAAGAACTTGGTGTACTGGGCATACTCATTACCAGTAATTAAATAAACCCCATTAATGGTTGCAGTAATGACCAAGCCGATTAAAATTAATAATTCAATATTTTTAAACAAGTTAAAAAGCCATAGCAAAAATATTATTATATAAAACGACATTTCAACATATAACGTCCAGTAAACGTCTGCTAAATTAGTAGTATGAAATAAGGGCTGAAACATGGTAATGTTTCCAATCACGAACTTAAGATTATGAGGAAGTGGATGGTCATTAAATAGCTTAATACTAACCACAGCAATAATAATTGAAAGCCAATAAGAGGGGTAGAGACGAATTATTCTTGAAAACCAAAAGTCCTTTATGCTTTTTACATGCGTAAGAGACATGAATATAACGAACCCACTGATTATGAAGAATAAATCTACACCAGTACAGCCGTAACCAAATAAACTAAAATGAAATAAACAAACAGAAATTGCCGCTATTCCCCTTAAGGCATCAATTTCGTATAATCTCTTATGTTGGTTTAATGACCACGGGCTCCGAAAATAATAAAAGTTTTCGACAGTTATAATAACGACTCTGACACATTAAGCCGGGTAGTTACGGTTAGCTTAAAAACCTTACACATTTCCGCTTTTACCTTTCCTTTCAATAAACTATCTTTGGGTTGAGGTAAGAATTGGATAAAGTAAAAGTTTTAGAAAAATATCTTCCGCCTGACGCGGCACCATTGATTGGCCGCTGGATAGATTATTTTAAGTGCGAGTTTAAAATTTCGCGTAATCGCGGCAGCAAGTTTGGCGATTACCGTGCGCCTTTTGATGGCAAAGGACACCGTATCTCTGTTAATTTCGATCTTAACCCCTATGCTTTTTTGGTAACTACCGTGCATGAGTTTGCGCACCTGCACACCTGGAACGAGCACAAGCAAAAAGCAAAACCCCACGGCACCGAATGGAAAAACAACTTCAAAAAAATGATGCAGCCATTTTTTGAAAAAGATGTTTTTCCGGCGGATGTTAAACACGCTATAGTTAGCTATCTGAATAATCCGGCGGCATCCAGTTGCTCTGATCTGACACTGTATCGCTCCCTCCGCAAATATGATGCGCCCAAGGAAGATGTACATACAGTGGAGAAGCTACCTCTGCATGCTGTATTTAAATTAAAGGATGGCCGTATTTTCCGCAAGGAAGAGAAACTGCGCAAACGGTATAAATGTGTGGAGATTAAAACCAAACGTATTTATTTGTTTAGCCCGGTGGCTGAAGTTGAGCTGATTAACGATTAGTTTGTTGATTTTCAAAACTATTCTATATTTGTTGACAGAACCAACAATGCCTAATCCTTATGAAAAAATATAACCTGCTGCTTGCAGCAATAATTACCACCTGTTTATTAAGCTGCGGCAAAGGCGGCTCAACGCCTGCGCCTGATAATACAACAACTACGTACACTGTTTCAACTATTGCGGGCAGCGGGAATAGTGCTGCTCCACCCGCCGATGGTACAGGAGTTAATGCCAGCTTTTATTTTCCTACCAGTATTACAGCCGATCCATCCGGGAATCTTTATGTTGTAGACGGACAGATCAGAAAAGTTACGCCTGCCGGAACAGTTTCAACTTTTGCCGGTGGTACAACCTTCGGATATGTAGATGCAACAGGCACAAATGCTTCTTTTAATAGTATCCAGGGGATCGTTTCCGATGCCTCTGGTAATTTATATGTATGCGATAATGGCAATTACCGAATAAGGAAAATCACTCCTGCCGGAGTAGTAAGTACTTTTGCCGGTAACGGTACAAAAGCTACCGTAGATGGCCCTGCTTCGACAGCATCTTTTTTCGCACCACGATATATAACTATTGACGCATCGGGAAACTTGTATGTTACCGACGCTGGTAGTATTAGAAAAATTACGCCTTCTGGCCTTGTTTCTACCCTAATCAATAACGGTTATTACGATAGAATAGCAGCTGATGTCGCGGGCAATATATATGTTGCTAATGGGTTTAAAATTATCAAAATTACCCCATCGGGAGTAACTTCTGTCTTTGCAGGTTCAATAGATGCGCTAACTTCTGGCTTTGCGGATGGAACCGGAACAAATGCAGTTTTTGGCGGCTTACGTGATATAACGATAGACCCTGCCGGAAATCTATATGTTTTTGATAATGGTAGAATAAGAAAAATCAACCCGGCTGGAGTAACAACAACTCTTGCCGGAACAGGTGTCGCTGGCTATAAAGACGGCGCTGCGTCAAGTGCCCAATTTGCCGACATTGGCGCACTAACAATTGATGCTTCGGGCAATATATATGTGGTAGAAGGCAATAATAAAAGAGTTAGGAAAATTACGAAGCAATAATGAAATTTTTTAAGCAATAGCGACCGAAAGATTAGTTTTGCTAAGTAACTCCAGCAACATGCCCCGATTAATCCTCATCAACCTATTCTTTTTAATCTCCTTATTAGCCATTTTTAAAGCGCCTACCTATCACCTATGGCTATTGGCCGTTTTAGTAACCGAATTCCCCCTGATTTTTGTCGGCGCTACCGCCGTGTTAACCGTGTGGGGTATCTGGGTTCCTAAGTATCAATTAGCGGGGGCCATTATTGGTGTTGCTGCAATCCTGTTGTTTCTTTCGCCAATTATAAGGGCATGCGCGGTAGCAAGTAGTTTAAAGAGTGAGCTTACCACGGCATTTGGCAAGGATAATAATGATAACGCCCAACCATTTAGCCTTGTTAAATTATTTGCAGGTAATACCGTTATCGCCTATAAAACCGTAACTTATGTTACCTATCGGAATACCGCTTTAACCCTCGATTTTTATCCCGCGCAAATCCCCGGAAAACGGCCATGCGTTATTGTAATACATGGCGGCTCATGGAGTACCGGCGATAGTAAACAGGTGCCCGGGCTTAACAGCCACCTTGCAAAATTGGGGTATAATGTTGCGGCTATAAATTACCGCTTATCGCCCGAAAATCACAATCCGGCGGCTGTAGATGATACGCAAGCCGCGTTAAATTACCTGCATGAGCATGCTGATGAACTTAAAATAGACACCAATAACTTTGTGCTGCTGGGCCGGTCGGCAGGTGCGCAAATAGCGTTATTGGCAGCTTATACGTTGCACAATAAAGGCATAAAGGGCGTAATAGATTTTTATGGCCCAGCGGATATGGTTTGGGGATATTCTGCTCCGGCCAGTCGATGGGTTATGGATTCAAGGGCAGTAATGGAAAACTATTTAGGGGGTACATACAAACAGGTTCCGTACAACTATGCGGCAAGCTCGCCTATTGGGTTTGTAAACCGGCAGTCCGTTCCGACGCTAATTATTCATGGGTATAATGATGTGCTGGTGGCCTATGAGCATAGCCGACGCTTGAATGAAAAGCTTCAGCAAAATGGCATTAAACATTATTGGCTAAAACTGCCCTGGGCAACACACGGGTTTGATTATAATTTGAATGGCCCGGGCGGCCAGTTATCAACCTACGCTGTTGATGGCTTTTTAAAAGCGGTTACCCAATAGGCTCATCTCGTTCTAGCTTCTTTAAAACGGCTAAATACTATTAAAGCCACTACGCACAGTACACAGCCGCAAATGCCATTTAAGCGCAATCCGTAATCATTGCCCGGGTCTTTTCCGTAAACTGTTAAAAAAGCAAACAGGGCTATCCCTAATGTTTGCCCAAATTTTACAAACAGGTATTTTACGGCAAAGTACATTCCTTCACGGTTTTCGCCGGTTTGATTGGTATCCTCCTGGGCAATTTCCGCGAGGATGGCATTGGGTAATATCCCCAATGAAGCCAGTGGGAAGGCGGCACATAATACCAGGGTATAGATCTGCACATACGGCGATACCGGGAACTTTCCTAAAAAAAATATCGCCACAAATATTAAACTCAGCAAACCGAAAGAAAACATTACGATGGGCTTTTTCCCCATCTTTTTAGACAAGTAATTAATCAACGGGTAAAACACCAGCGATACCAACACCATAGTTGCCATAAAAACACCCCCGTCTGATTCGGGCAGGCGCAGCAAAACAGTAACAAAATACAATAAGCCGCTTGATATGATGCTTAGTGCCATGTAATACGAAAAATCAGAAATCAGGTAATATTTAAAATTACGGTTACCAAAAGTTTTGCGGATAGCCGGCAATAAAGGCAGATGCGAGGGCTTGCCGCTGGAGTACTTTTTTTCGTTGATATACAGCACCGGTATCAGCATAAATAGTCCGGCTATAACGCTTAGTCCCCAAATGGTGTATTGTACTGCCGAATCGCGGTCAATAACGGTAAAATGTTTTTGCACCAGGTCTGCAAAGTTATTTACCAGTGCCGATAGCATAATGCCAATGATAAAACCCACTTGTTGAAAAGAAGATAGCTTAACTTTTTCGGCGGCGGTATTTGTTAACTCGGGCAACAGGGCATTGTAGGGAATAATATAGGTGGTAGCACCCATAAAGAAAAAGATCATATTAATGGTGAGCCACACGGCATTGTAAACGCTTTCGCCCCTAACCAATGGCGAAAAGGTTAAACAGAAAAAAAACATGGCGGGTAATATGGCCCACTTCATGAAAGGAATGCGCCTGCCATTTGGATGAGTGCTTTTATCGCTCAATGAGGCTATCAACGGATCGTAAACAGCATCAACAAACCGGCCCGAGGCGGCAATTACCGATAACAGGTTAAGCACGCCAAATACAAGCAACTGAGGCACAAATGGTATTAATCCCGAATTTGATGGCGGCAAATAAAAGTACGGCATCATTACGATGATCATATTGGTCATCATGCTCCAGCCTATCATCCCGCAGGTATAGGCCAGTTGTTTTCTGAAAGGAAACCTTGAACCGGGCATCTTATCGCAATATGCTGATAAGTTAGTGAATTTTAGATGAAAAGTGTAGTGCAGCGTTGCAGTAATAACGTCCCTCCGTTTAATTTTTTTCCGCGTGATATTATTATATTTGAATAAAACCATTAACTATGAGCCAGATAAAAAAAGAAGACATCAAACAGGAAGTGTTCGACCTGTATGATGACTACGCCCACAACCGGCTTGACCGGCGTGGATTTGTAGAAAAGCTATCGCTTTATGCTGTTGGCGGATTAACCGTACCCACACTCATGAGTTTCCTGATGCCCGATTATAAAGGCAACGTACAGATCAGGGCCGATGATCCCCGATTGAAATCGGCATACATCAAATACCCTTCGCCAAAAGGCGGCGGAACTATCAAAGCATTGCTATCAGAACCTAAAGATGCTAAAAAGAAATTGGGTGGCATCATTGTAGTTCATGAAAACCGGGGTTTGAACCCATACATTGAAGATGTGGCCAGAAGAGCTGCCCTGGCCGGATTTATTACCCTTGCACCCGATGCGCTTACGCCTCTGGGCGGCTACCCGGGCAATGACGAAGAGGGACGTGCCATGCAAAGCAAAAGAGATCCCAAAGAAATGGAGGAAGATTTTATAGCCGCCTACTACTACCTTAAAAACCACTCGGACTGTAACGGTAAGGTAGGTGTGGTGGGTTTTTGTTATGGTGGCGGCATAGCCAATATGATGGCCGTTAGGATACCCGATCTGGCAGCAGCGGTACCTTTCTATGGCAGTCAGCCTGTAGCCGGGGATGTGCCAAAAATTAAAGCGCCCCTGCTGCTGCACTATGCGTCGCTGGATACCCGAATCACCGGGGGATGGCCGGCCTACGAAGCTGCTTTAAAAGCGAACGGCAAAAAATACCAGGCATTTATTTATGAAAACGTAAATCATGGCTTCCATAACGATACCACACCCCGTTATGACAAAGCCGCCGCAGAACTTGCTTGGAAACGCACGATTGATTTTTTTAATGAGCATTTGAAATAGGCGACGTCGAGAAGGGGCGAAATATCAGAACAGGTCAAATCGCCAACCGTTTTGGCCTGTTCGGCAGTGCACCCGTTTTCCGGAGCAAAACTAATTTAAAGCGCGTAAGACTTGAGCGGCGAGCGGGCTTTTTTCTCCTCGATAGCCTGCAACAGCTGGTCATAGGGCTTATTGAATTTTTCGATGCCCTCGTTTTCCAGTTGCGCGGTAACCTCGTCTATGTTGATCCCAATCTTTTTCAACCGGGCCAAGGTCTGTGCCGCCAGATCCGCGTCCTGCTCCAGGCGGCTTTCGGGATGCCCATGATCCCGGTAGGCTTCCAGCGTTTCCGGGGGAACAGTATTCACCGTTTCCGGACCAATCAGGGCATCCACATATTTAGTATCCGCGAAAGATGGATCCTTAGTGCCGGTGCTGGCCCATAAAACACGCTGTGGCCTGGCACCTTTTTCCTGTAGCTTTTTAAATCGCTCGCTGCCAAACACTTGCTTATAGATCTGGTAAGCCTGTTTAGCGCATGCAATGGCAACCTCGCCCTTTAGCTCGAGGTGTCCTTTAGTTTCCAGCATTTGGTCCACCAGCACATCAATCCTGCTCAGGAAAAAGCTGGCGACCGAGGCGATCTGATCGATGGGATGTCCATCTGCCAAGCGGTCCTCCAGTCCCGATAGGTAAGCGTCGGTGACGGCTTCATAGCGATCCAGGCCGAAAAGCAGCGTAATATTTACATTAATGCCCTCGCAAATGGCCCTGCGGATAGCGGACAGGCCTTCGGCGGTCGCGGGGATTTTGATCATCACGTTTTTTCTATCCACTTTTCGCCAAAGCTCCGTCGCCTGGCGGATTGTCCGGCTGGAATCACGCGCCAGGTGTGGCGAAACTTCCAGGCTGACATAGCCATCCTGGCTCGCCGCAAAAACGGGCCCGAACAGATCGGCCGCCTCCCGGATATCGGTAACTGCCAGCTCGTAAAAAATGGCTTCATTATTTTGATGTTTTTCTGCTACTTCCCATATCTGCTCATCATAATCCGCACTGCCGCTGATGGCTTTTTCAAAGATGGCCGGGTTGGAGGTCATACCCCGCAGGCCGTCTTCCTCGATCAGTTTTTTTAATTCGCCTGAACGGATTAGCTTACGGTCGAGAAAATCCAGCCAAATACTTTGGCCGAATTCATGTATTTGTTTGATATTATTCATTTTCATCATTCAAGATTTTTAAATAGCGGGGCCGGAAGCTCCATCTATAAAACAATTTTAATTCATGTTGGTTTGTGTTTTTTTCTGCCTGTGCGAACAATCAGAAAGCATGTTTATATACAATTTGAAAATTATTAAAACCGTAGTTAATTAGGGTTGTTATTTTTTGTACGCAGGCTTGTGCGGCTCTTGCGTAGTTAAAAAGTTATACCAATGAGAATATTATCAACGTTTGGATCCTTGCTTCTTTTGGAGGAATCCATATTTCTGTCATCTTGTGCAGGAAGTTATTATGAGGCTGATCAATCGGTTGAGCCGGTTTATGAAAGGCCGGTTGCGCCTTATGATGGAGCCGTTTGGATAGATGGCGACTGGACGTGGAGCGGAGGCAGATACGTTTACATACGCGGTCATTGGGACAGGTCAAAGCCCGTTCGTACTTATATACGTGGTTCATTGCAGCACTCGGGCCATGGCTATAGATGGCAACGGGGACATTGGGGGTAAAAACTTGCCTACATAAAGGCCGCTATAAAATAGCATTCTGCTATATTACATTCTTTCCGATACATCTATCAGCAAGCCCATCCTTTTCTTTATTGAATTACCCTGCCGGAATTCCGGCACAACTGGCGTTCATTAATGAGAACCGAATTCGCGCAATTCCCGGTCGGCATCTATAGCATCTCTGCTTAATGCATATGAGGGGGTTGATAAGTAAAAAACATACGAAAAAGAACAACATTTCAAAAATGGAAGAAGTAAAAGCAAATATCATCCGGCTGTTGCAAACCGAGCTGGGAGATAAAAACCGGGTAGCGCCCTACCGCGACAAGGTACTGATTAATATCAGCAAGGCAGATTTTGAGCACCGGTTGGGTACCCTGTTGCAACGGGTCTACCGGCTGATTGAGCAGCATCACCCCGAAAGACCGGATCATTTGGGGATCGTTATCCGTGACGAGGACGCAAGGCACGAAAATGTCTTTAAAATATGGAAATCTGTTTAAATATTCAGCCAGGGAAAACAGGAAAGAACCCACCGAACAGTTCACCATAGAGTTGGTTGCCTCTTCGCTGAAAGTTAAAATACCCGTCGTCTATTAGAATCGGCAGTCATGAAAAAGATTCTCGTGTTGATTGATTTTTCCCGGGCATCGCGTCAGGCAGCGCTTTATGCCGCAGGACTGACACACCAGCTGGAAGCCGATGAATTACTGCTATATCATTCCTATGAGTTTATGCCGCCGGCGGACGCACTTCTGCCGGAACCTCCGAACATGGAACTTTTGCGGTTGGCAAGTCTGGCCGCTTTGACCAAAATGAAAAACGAGTTGCGGACATATGTCAGTGAAAGAACGCAGATTAGTGCCCTAACGGATGACCGGCCACTCCTGACAGCCGCAGCCGCTATTGCGGTAGAACAGCAGGCGGGACTGACGGTGATGGGTGTCACCGGCAAAAGCAAGCTGGAACAAGTCCTGATAGGGAGCAATACGCTACTGATGGCCAGAGAATGTACAACCCCATTATTATTTGTACCCAAGGAGGCCCTCTATAACAAGATCCGCCGGGTGGCCTTTGCCTGCGAGCTCGAAAATGTATCCACTGCTACCCCGGCGGATGCTATCAGGCGCCTGGTCCATACACTGAATGCCCGTTTGCTGATCTTGAATGTGGATACCAAGGACCGGACCCGTTTTACACCGGACACCATCGATGAACAAAACGCATTGCACGAGCTTTGGGACCAGGAAAAGCCAGATTATCATTATCTGATCCATGAAGATATAGCGGAAGGCATTCTGCACTTCATCCGGGAATATGATATACAACTGATGATCGCTGTGCCCCGGCACCATAATTTCTTTGACCGTTTATTTCATGACAGTATTACCCAAAAACTGGCCTTTCATACGTCTGTACCGCTGTTGCTGATCAGGGAAAAGCACCTGCCGGAGTAGCGATTAATAATAAGCATGTACACGTTGGTATACTGTGTACACATTGGCACACCCAAAAATTGCAATGCGCTGAAAATAAACATATCGAAAATTAAGCAGCAGGCGCATGTTTAATATGGTTAAGGAGCTTTAAGTCTGTATTGTTGGCCATACTTCGGCTAGCCTGTTGAAATCCACCTATTAATTCTTGCTGATGGCGAGCACGTTAGTTTTTATTTTATCCAAAAACTATGATAGACTTAATTCCCTTGTCAGTAGCTCGGCGGTAGCTTCAAATGGTTTGGTGGATCACTTTTTCGCAAGAACCTGCGAACACTTTCCGGAAGCTGGCTTCCCGGCCTTTAATTAGCGCAAAAACAAACATGGTGCCTACCGGTTTCTCCGGCGTTTCGCTGCCCCCCTGGAGTGGTGAGCCCGGTAACGGTTACCTGGATATCAGATTCGATGAGTTCCCGCAGGCGATAGGCCATTTCACGGGTGACCTCCAAAGACTCTGGCGTATATTGATCGATAAGTTCCTGCGGCACTTTAAGCAGCTTCACCTTCAGACCGGCATCGTAGCAGGCAATACCTCCTTTTAATATTTTCCCTGATTCTTCGGTCAATGCGAATTCCGAACAAAGCCAGCCGGCCGTGGCGCTTTCCGCGAAAGCGATGGTCAGGCCTTGACGCGCCATTAACTTACTGCAAATACTGATCTTGCTTTCTGCCATTATTACTATAACCTGCAATAGCCGTGAATGGTTTGATTTTTAGCTAAAAGAAACATTTATATGGGCCGGCTGTTTATCCTAAAAAGGAGGAGGTGATGCCTTGGTATAATGGAGATTACCCGCCATCTTACAAGAACCAGCCTAAGAAGCTGCGGGAAAAGGCGGTCGAGATTGCGAACCAGGTCTTAACGGACGGTGCAGATGAAGGAATAGCCATTGCTACCGGATTAAAACGGGCCCGGAAATATTTTGCCGACAAAAAGAAAACGGAAAACAAATAAGCCATGCCATCAGCTATGATCGCCGGTTATAATTATGATGCTTCAACGGAAACGCTGACCGTGCGTTACCATTCTGGTAAAATGTACAACTACCTGAACGTACCGGAAAAAGTTTTTAAAGAAATGCGCGCCACCATGGCGAAGGGCATCTGGTTCAACCAGCATATCAAAGGCAAATATCTCTACGAAGCGGTAACGCCGGGGCTAAATCAAACCAAATTATTGTAAGCTAAACAACAACCTAATAGCTTAAAATAACTAAACGCAATTGATATTACAAAAATCAACACAGAGTTATATTTTTTCGGACTTAACTCTCCATCTTACTTTGTGACTTCTTTGCAGTCTCCTATGTTGAAATCAAATATAGGAGACCGCAAAGGCCAAATATTATTTTGCTGCTGTTTGCTATTTATGCCTTTTGATGCAGCCTGTTTTTATTTGATTGCCGACTTAGCCGATTTTGGCAGCGGGATAGACTCCGGCAAAGGCAATTCTTTTTTAAGCACTTTACCGGCATATCCGGCCAGGTACAAATAATAATCAGATGGTATGCCTTCCTCAAAAGTTACAAACGGGCTTGGGCCTATCGGCGGGTTTTGCGATACCTTCATAATGGCTGTGCCTTCGTCCACTTCGTCAAACATGGCTACATATATCATTTCGGCGCCGTTTTTTATGGCTGCCGATAGTTCATTCCAAAAAAAGTTACCCCTGTTTCTTGGTATAGCATTAAACTTATCTTTTAAATTTAAATTATGCCAGCTAAAGCCCGGGAAACACGTAGGTGCATAATCAATATGGTTTGCTTTGCACCATGCCAGGTCGGCTTTTTCTATTTCATTATATTTTTGGAAGCCGGCATCGTCCTTATACCTCCCTACCGTCCATGGGTGTATAACATCCACCTTTTTTATCAAAGCATGCAGCTCGGGGTTCTTTTCGGTATCGTTACCAAACTCGCGCCAATAGGTAGGTACGCCCAGCATTACCGCGCAATGGCCATATTTCGGATCGTTTTGTAAAAAATCAACAATTTTTGCCATTGTTTTTGTAGTATAATGGCGGCCGCTATCATTAAAGCCTACGCCCCATAGCACTACCAATGGTTTGCCGTTGTGATACAGGTACGGTTGTTTATTGCCCCCATGGGTTATTTTCATACTATCAACCAAATTTTTCCAATCACTTTTAAACAACGGAAGATCCAGCGTATCACGCATGCCCGAAAAATCATACATAACAGCAATGGCACGGTTGTATTTACGGGCGGCTTTAAGCGCGTCGCCCAATACTTTGTTAAAATGGTTACGGGTGTAGCCAGGGTGCGTATTACCAATAAATCGCTGCATAAATACGCCATCAACGCCATATTGTTTCATCCATTTAAAGCGCACATCAGTAGTGGTGTAATCATGGTCGCTGGGTAGCATGGCTACGCTGCCGTCTGCATGGATAAATGGCGTAGGGTACATCTTTTTGTATTCGCTTAGCTCCGGCCATAGATCTATTTTCAAATTTCCCGGACCAAACACGCCCCGTTGCAGATAATGGCCCCAGCCACGATCGGCGCCGTCAGTGGGTGTATCATGCCAGCCCTGATAGCCGGCCATTATTAACCCTTTATAGCTGGTATGTGCCGATGTTTTGCTATGCTTTTTTGTTGAGCAGCCTATGCAGAATAACGCCAACAGTAATATAAGTGCTTTTTTTAACATAATATGGTTAGATAATTGGTTGTGTAATTGGTATACTAATTTAGTTCGCTTTACGCATACCGTATTTATTGTACCATAATCGTTACGATAAAAAGCCCATAAAAAAAGCCCTCGATAAGAGAGCTTTTTTGTTTTAGTAATGACGGCGTACCACAACGTGCCTGCGCTTTACATAGTGGCGTCTGGCCTGATAATGGTGTACCGGGCGTTGAACCACTACCACTCTGTGTTGCGGTGGCGGCGGTGTGCCTATTCGTGCTTTAACTCTGATCTGTGCTTGCGCACTTCCTAAGAAGCAAATTGCCATGATGGCAAACAATAGTGTTTTTACAATTTTCATAGATATGTGTATTTAGTATATTATTTGTTGAGTAATAACCAGCCATAAGGTTTATTTTATTTATGGTTATTTTATTCTCTGCCATTAATAACCTTTAATCGGGGAAGTTGTTCTTTTTTTTCTTCAACCTGTGCATGATGTTGTGTAACACATACGACACCATGCAACACTTATTATGCCGCAGGCACCACCACCGGCTCAACCAGTTGCTTTTTGCGTAATTTTTTTAATTTTTCCCTGTGCAGGTAGCGCCAGTGTAGTAGGCCAATTAATAAAGCTGCTATTCCCTCGCCCATCAGCGTATCGGTTGTGCCTACCCATTTTGATATAGAGCCAACCAGCAAACCGCCCAGGGGTTGCATCCCAAAAAAAGCCATAGCATAAAAACTGATAACACGCCCGCGCATGTTCTGGTCGACCGTCGTTTGTATCAGTGTATTGCTCACCGTAATTTGCGACATCATACCAAACCCCGCGATAGTTACAAACAGCAACGCCAGCGGGTAACTTTGCTCATGCGAAAACAGCACCAGTCCGGCGCCAAATACCAGCGTATTTATAAATAATATCTTTTTCAAATTAGCACCCGGCTTTAGCGAAGCCAGGAATATCGCTCCCGAAAATGCACCCAGACCAATAAAACTGTCTATAATACCAAAGGTTGTTGCGGTGCCTTTAAAAACATCCCGGGCATAGTAGGGTATCAATGTGCTGAAGGGTAATACCATCAAACTTATTAAGGCAAGCATCACCAATACAAATGCGATGGATGGTGTCCGTTTAATATAGGAGAAGCCGTCCTTCAATTCGCCAAATACATTTTTAGGGTGTGGCTTGCTAACATATTTGGGTAGTTTCATCATTAACAACGAACCGATGACCGCTATAAAGCTGATGGCGTTCCCCAAAAAACAGGCACCGTCGCCAAGCCCCTCTAATATTAATCCGGCAATGGCCGGACCAATGAGCCGCGATAGGTTTACCATAGACGAGTTAAGCGCCAATGCATTTGGCAGGTCGCTTTTATCTTCAACCATTTCATATACTAATGATTGCCTTGCCGGCACATCAAACGCATTAATAATGCCCAGCATAACGCTTAGCGCCAGTATCTCCCAAACCTCATAATGCTTAAGCAATATTAAAACAGCTAATAAAATAGCCTGTATCATAGAGGCCACCTGTGTAGCCAGCAAAACGCGGTAACGATTGTAGCGATCAGACACAACGCCGCCCAACAGCGAAAGTAAAAATGAGGGAAACTGGCTGCAAAAAAGCGTTAGTCCCAGCATGAAGGTAGAGTGACTAAGCGAATAGATAACCCAGCTTACCGCTGTTTTTTGCATCCATGTGCCAATTAATGAAACGGATTGGCCCGTAAAGTATAACCTGAAATTGCGGCTCTTAAAAGCCCTGAAGGTGTTGATATTCATGTATAAAATCCTTGATCCTTTTTAAGTGTAAACCTATTTGCAGATCATTCAAAGTCGACTAATTTTGTTAATGGCCCGATGGCTTTTTTTAATAATTCCTGCTCCTCTTTTGTACAGGTTGTCTGGATTGCTTTGGTGAGCCATTGGTCGCGCTCATTGCGTACCTGCAACAGCGTCTGTTCGCCTTTTTCTGTTAAGGTGATCAGCACTTTTCGTTTATCAATAGCTGATGCGGTACGGGTGATATAATTCAACTCAAACAAATGAGCCAATATGCCCGACATAGATTGATTGGTGATCTTTTCCATTGCCGCCAATTCACTCGGTAGCATTTCTTTGTGCTGCAATAATAAAAAAAGCACCGAGCGCTCTGTAAGGGAGAGCTGCTGTCCGGTGGTAGACTCTTTTCGAAGCTTTTTAATTAAGCGGCCTACCACGGTGCGTAGGTCTGAAACAAATTCTAAGTTTTTGTTATCCATTATTGTAAGACAAACTAATAAGTTTACCTTACAAAGGTAAGGTGTTGCTCAGGCAAAAATGACATGTTAAGGTAATTTTGCAAACCTATTTATAGTAGTTTCTTGTTGTGTATCCTACCGGTACAATAGTGGTTTGGTGTATTAAAAAAAAGATGTAGTGTTTCACAAAAAAATGAAACGCATGAAACACTTTTTTAGGTTAACCTATTGATAAATAGCAACTTGACAAAATGAGTGAAACACTTTGAAACAGTACAAGCACTTTAGGCAAACATATATAAATAGCTTACAATAAGCACTTTATGCTATTTTGTTGATTTTTGCAAATTCAGGGTGAAACACCTGATGAAACACTTTTTTTTTAAAAAAACAGTACTATTTCTTTTTCTTTGGCGGCATCATCCCCGGCCGTTTTTTTACCGGCGATATAGATTTGGTTATGGTTGTTCCCTTAGGCGCTTTGGTTAAGTCTTTCGCTTTATCAACCGAAAACGCATAAGCATCGGCCATTAGCTTTTTTATGTAATCTTGCGGCAGATCCTCTTTTTCTTTGATAATGATGTAGCGATACTGGCTGCCGTTACCTAATAAAATTTTTTCGGGATCGGCAATTTTTGATCCCCAGTAAAACCCAAAGTGCACATACTTATCATTAAACACAGCAATAGAGCAAAAGGTATCGCCCAATATATGAGACGGCGACCAGCCAAAGGCCAGGGCGTTATAGTTATCATAGATCAACTCATTGCATTCGGGATAAAGGTCCCACACAAAATCGCGCAGCCATAGGGTTAACTCCTGTATCCTTGGGGTGAACGGGCGCAGAAATAATAAGAGGTCGGCATTATCTTCTCTTGCCATTATGTTTAAATATAATAATAAAACAGGCCAGAAATGGGCATACGGGTGGTTAATAACATAAATATAAGCAATTCATCTAATTTGTTACCTATCAGCTTCTTATTTTCCTTATATTAGTTTCCCGATTTAACATTTAACGCATAATTTATTATACTTTTTGCGTTTAAATATTAAATACCGGTATTTTAATGATGGCAATTTATGACCCAATCAGAAAACTACGATATACTGATCGCTAAGATCAATACTTTTACCAGGAAGTTTTATTTAAACAACCTGTTAAGGGGATTGATATTTTTGGGCGCGGGCCTGTTTTCGGCTTACGTAGTTATTACGCTGAGCGAGTATTTTGGCAATTTCAATTCGTTTTTTCGCAGTGTTTTATTTTATGGTTTTATCCTGCTTAACCTGGGTTTATTATGCTGGCTGGTTATCCCGTCATTATTGGCATGGCTTCAACTGAGCAAAACCCTAACGCATGATGAAGCCGCCGAAATTATAGGCAAACATTTTAGCGATGTAAATGATAAACTGTTGAATACGCTGCAGCTTAAAAAACTTGCCGGCGAGGATGCCCTGCACCGCGAACTCATAGAAGCCGGCATCGACCAAAAGATTCAAAACTTAAAGCCGGTACGTTTTCCGTCTGCTATCAACATAAAAGAAAATTCTAAATACCTTAAATGGATACTAACCCCTATAGCTATAATAATTATTATTGGCCTGGCGGCTCCATCAATTTTAACAGAAAGCACTAAAAAGATCATCCGCCATAACGAATATTTTGCACCCGTGGCGCCGTTTCAGTTTGTAGTGTTGAACCAAAGGCTATCGGCTGTACAAGGCGAGGACCTGAAATTGGAGCTAAAATTGCAAGGCAACCAGCTTCCGGCTGATGTTTATGTAGAAACCGCCAATAATACCTTTAAGCTTGACAAGGAAAATGTAAGCAAGTTTCATTACCTGTTTACCAATCTGCAACAAAATACATCGTTCCGGTTGGTGGGCAATGGTTTTATATCTGCTCCTTATGAAATTAAGGTTAATCTGCGCCCGTCATTATTACATTTTGATGTAGAGCTGCAATATCCGGCTTACCTGCATAAAAAAACAGAGGCCTTACCCAATGCCGGCGACCTGACCATCCCTGCCGGCACAACTGTTGCCTGGAAGTTTCATACGCAAAATGCAACAGGTTTAATGTTCGAAATGAACGATAGTAAACTTTCCTTAGCCCCGGTTAGCAATGATCTTTTTGAGCATAACGAACGGATTATTAAGCCGTCGGCCTATAAATTAAGCCCGGTAAACGCTGTTGTTACACAAAGTGATTCGGCCTCATACCGCATTAATATTGTTGCTGATGAGCCGCCATCTATTGATGTGCAGGAAAAACCGGATTCCGTTAGCATGCGCGCTTTTTACTTTAATGGTAAAATACAGGACGATCATGGCTTTACTTCATTAACCTTTCATTATAAAGTTGGCGCAGCCGGCGACAAAAGCAATGAACATGAAATTGTTAAATCGGTTAAGGCCGATCTGAATCAAACATTAGCAGATTTCTTTTATTTCTGGAATTTGAAGGAACTGGGCATAAAACCCGGCGACCAGGTAACCTATTTTTTCGAGGTAGCCGATAATGATGGGGTAAGCGGCCCAAAAAAAGCACGCACGCCCGAGCGCACGCTGAATGTACCCGATGCGCAAGCATTAAGAGATGAATTAAATTCGGGCACTACCGGTGTTAAGCAAAAAATGCAATCGGCTATTAAACTGGCCGACCAAATAGAGCGCGACTCGAAAAAGCTTGATCAGGTTTTATTAAATAAAAACAATCTTTCTTTCGATGAAAAAAAACAGGTGGAAGACTTGTTGCAAAAACGGAAAGAATTAGATGAATTGGTTAAACAAATACAGGAAGAGAATAAAAGGAACCTGTATAACCGCCGCGAAAACGAACCCCAAAACAAGGAGTTGTTAGCAGAACAAAAACAAATAGAGGACCTGTTAAATAACGTACTTGATCCTAAAACCAAAGAGCTGTTGCAAAAACTACAGCAATTATTGCAGCAGGATCAAAAGGATGGCACGCGTAATGAACTATCAAAAATGCAGATGGATAATAAGTCTCTTAAAAAAGAGCTTGACCGAATGCTTAACTTATATAAAAAGCTGGAGTTTGATCAAAAGCTAAATCAACACATTAACCAGTTAAAACAGCTGGCAGAGAAACAACAGAAATTAAGTGACGAAACCCAGCAGCCCGAGTCAGACAAGGACCGGTTACAGCAACAGCAGCAAAACCTGAACAAGGAGTTTGAAAATTTAGAAAAATCACTAAAGGACCTGGATAAAAATACCGACCAGGCGGCCAAACAAGATTTTAAAAACCCGGAGGCCGACGAGAAAAACATTGAAGATCAGATGAACCAAAGTTCAGATCAGTTATCAAAGAATAATAAATCAAAAGCGTCGCAATCGCAAAAACAATCTGCCAATCAAATGCAGCAGCTTGCCCAAAAAATGGAGCAGGAACAGCAGGAACAGGATGAAAAAGAAACCGAAGTTGATGCCCGGCAGCTACGCGAATTATTAAAGAGTTTGATAAACAGCTCGTTCGACCAGGAAAAGGTGATGCAAACACTGAGAAACACCAGCCAGGCCGACCCCAATTATATTACATTGGCTCAAAGTCAAAAAAACATAAAGGATAATTTGAAAACCGCCGAAGACAGCCTATTTTCGCTGAGCAAACGTATACCGCAAATACAATCAACCGTTAACCGCGAAATTACAGCAATAAATAGCCACGTTGATGCATCGCTGGAGTATTTGGGAGACAGACGCACCGCCGAGGCTAACCGCGACCAACAGTATGCTATGACATCCATGAACAACCTGGCATTAATGTTAAGCGATGCGCTTGCACAATTGCAGGCCAAAATGAATGCTAAAGGCGGCAAGGGAAAATCGAAGCAAATGTCGGTTTCGCAATTACGGCAAATGCAGGAAAAACTAACGCAGAACATGCAAAAAATGCGCGATCAAATGCAGCAACAGGGCAATACGCCACAGGGGCAAAGCCAGCGAGGGCAAATGAGCGAACAGCTGGCTAAAATGGCTCGTGAGCAGCAAATGATACGCCAATCATTGCAACAAATTAATAATGAACAAAGCAAAGAGGGCGGCTCGGGCGTGAAGGATGCTGATAAAATATCGCAGCAAATGGAACAAACTGAGAGGGATCTCGTAAACAGGAGAATAACAGATGAAGCGTTGAAACGTCAGCAGCAAATACAGACCCGACTTTTGGAAGCCGAGAAGGCCGAACAGGAGCGGGAGCAGGATAAGCAACGCGAAAGCCATGTGGGTAGGGATTTGCCGCCAGGCTACATAAAAGCGTTACAAGACTACCAACAAGTAAAACAAAAACAGACTGAACAGGTTAGAACTGTGTCCCCGGCGCTAAATTTGTATTATAAACAGAAAATAAAATCTTATTTTGACCAACTTAATTCAAAATGATAATGGAGCAAGCGCCTATTCAAACCACTGACCTATATACTTTACAGCTACCGTCTGCACGGGAGAGTGTAACCTTATTGGAAAATTTGATAGAAGAAATTGCCGATAAATATCAGATTAGTGATGACATTTTTGCTAACATGATGACTTGTTTAAATGAAGTTGTTATTAATGCAATTATACATGGCAATAAATTAGACCCAAATAAAAAGGTTATTGTAAATGTTGAGGTTGATGCCAAACGTACTATTTGGACCATTACCGATGAAGGTGAAGGATTTGACTATGTTCACCTGGCAGATCCAACAGCCGAGGAAAACTTAGAAAAATTAACCGGCCGCGGCGTGTTTATAGTTAAGCATCTGGCAGATCAATGCGTGTTTAATACAAAAGGCAACGAGGTTGAACTGCTATTTAAATTATAATGCCGGCTATACAGTTTTTTGAAGAGGATATAACCTACACGCTAAAAAACAAAACCAAAATACGGCAGTGGATAAATCAAACCATCGTTGCCGAAGGTTTTACCTTACAGGAGCTTGTTTTTGTATTTTGTTCGGATGCATATTTGCTGAAGATTAATCAGAAATATTTGGATCATGACACCTATACCGATATTATTACGTTTGATAATTCGGTAGACAAGGGTGAGATAAGAGGGGATATTTTTATTTCTATACCCCGCATCCGCGAAAATGCTGCCGGCTTTAGCGTGTCTGTAACTGATGAATTAGACCGTGTAATTATACATGGCGTATTACACTTATTGGGCTATAAAGACAAAACCCCTGCTGCTAAGAAAAAAATGACAGAAAAAGAAGACTACTATCTTGGAAAACGGCCTTTTTAATCTTTAATTTTACTTAAAATATTTATCTCCCAACTAATTATAAAACGAAATGAAAACAATAGCATTAATATTCGCCCTGTTGTTTGTAACGAGCGCGTCATCAGTTTATGACTTTAAATTGAAAACCATTGATGGTAAAAACTTCTCGCTGTTAAAATACAAAGGCAAAAAATTATTGATCGTTAACACCGCTTCAAAATGCGGGTTTACCCCACAGTATAAAGAATTGGAGAAGCTTGCAGAGCTTTATAAAGATAAAGTAGTAGTAGTAGGTTTCCCGGCTAATAATTTTGGCGGACAAGAGCCGGGCACTAATCAGGATATTAAATCATTTTGCCATGATAATTTTTCAGTTACTTTCCCAATGAGCGGCAAGGTGAGCGTATTAGGTTTGGATATTGATCCATTATTCCAATATTTAACCAGCGCGGAAAACCCTGATTTTACCGGCGACATTAAATGGAACTTCGAGAAATTCTTGATAGATGAAAATGGCAAGCTAATACACCGTTACCGTTCAAAGGTTACTCCTTTAGATCCGGCTATTACCAGCCAGCTTTAAGCTTAACAAACTAAACAAAAAAGACTAACCAAATGTGGTTAGTCTTTTTTGTTTACTAATGACTGGTTGCTCCACATTTTTTTAAAAGAAAAGTTGTTTACATATACTTCATCATATCCCAAACCATTTCATAGCTTTCATTAATTGTTTTTTCACGCAAAGCGGGAGTGAATTCAGCAGATGTAAGATAGTGGTAAATGCCATACACCTGGCCATTAAATAATGCGATGATAAGTTCTGGATCTTGCTGTTTCAGCAATTTTCTTTTTATGCCTTCTTCAATAAAATTCTCATATATTATTGTCTGTTGTTTCAACACCTGCTTTGGAACTACAGCTAAATGCGGAGAAAAATTGAATTGCTGGATATAATAAAATTTATCCGGATTGCTAAGCGCCCAATGAACCGAGTGGATAAAAATATCCCTGAATTTGTCTGTTATAAAGCCCGAGCCGGTTATAATTGGCAATATATAGTTAGCCTGCTCTTCTTTTAATTGATTATAAAGGGCAACTATTAATTCTTCTTTTGTTTTATAGTGGTAAAACAAAGTACCGTTTGCAACCGCAGCTTCTATTGCTATTTTAGCAGTTGGGGTTCCGTCAAAACCATTCGCTACAAATAAACGCAGTGCGGCAGATAGGATTTGTTGTTTCTTGTCCAATTTACAAACTGATTAATCAGTCTAAATATAAACAATTAATCCCATTCTATTAAGCCTATAGTATCTTTCCGTTTATTGCTTTTGCGGCTTTTGGGCATCATCCTGAATTTTCTTTATAGAGTCTTGTTTTGCTTTAGCTGCTTTTTTCTTTTTATTAAAAAATCCTTTTAACAGGAAGTTGCCCTGGGCGGCTTTTAGGTCCTCATTTAATGTAGCACTGGTTTTATGTACATTTTGCATAGTTGTTTTTGCCTGCGTAACCGTCTTCTCCATTTCGCGCGCCATCTTATCATTATTTAATAACCGGCTCAGGCTACCCTTGCCCGTATTTATTTTAGCTACTATTTGCGCCATGTTATCAATAAGCGAACCCGCGTCATCTTCTATTTTGGTTAATTTAGCAACTATCTTGTCCACATCAACCGGGTTAACGGAATTTATCCGATCGCCATCTTTTACCATCGCAGTTGCTGCTGCACCGCCCGGCATCAACACAACCAGTTTATCGCCCATTAAACCGTCGCTGCCAATACTCATTTTCGAGTCTTTTTTCATGAATTTTTTTACCTCATCGTTAATATTTAGTACGACTCTCACAGCGGTATCGTTAATAATTTCAATATCATTAACGACTCCAACATTTATGCCGGCAAAGCGGACGTTATTGCCTATCTGTAAGCCATTTACGTTTTTAAACACGCCGTTTATCTTAAAAGTCGCGCTGAACAGGCTTTTTTGATTGCCTATAAAAAACACTGCCGCTATTAGCACCAACAGGCCAATAAAAGTAAATAACCCTATTTTTAATTTCTGTGAAGAAGTCGTTTTCATGATATATCTCTAAAAAATGATTGTACAATTTTGTTTTTTGATTTTTTCAGGCTATCAAAAGTGCCTTCTTCTATATATTTCCCATCGTCCATAATTACTACACGGTCTGCCGTAATGCGTGCGCATTCCATATCGTGCGTAATAATTATTGATGTTGTTTTATATTTTTTTTGCATGTTTAATATCAGTTCGCTTATCTCGCGCGAGGTGATTGGGTCGAGGCCCGTAGTGGGCTCATCATAAAGCATGATCTCTGGTTTTATAATAAGCGTACGTGCCAGACCGGCTCTTTTGCGCATACCGCCAGACAGGTCAGACGGCAACTTATCAATCGCTTCTTCCAGGCCCACGCTATCCAGAACCTCTTCAACCCGCTTATCAAGTTCGGCCTGGTCGTCTATTTTTAACACCCTTGTTAATGGAAATTCCAGGTTTTCTCTAACCGTCATGGAATCATACAGGGCCCCGCTTTGAAACAGGAAGCCGATCTTCATCCGCAGCTCTTTTAATTCTTTATCGCCCATTTCGGCAACCTCAACTCCCAATACCTTTAATGTACCGCCATCTGGTATAAGCATCCCCACTATACATTCTATCAAAACTGATTTTCCTACTCCCGACCGGCCTAAAACCACTACGTTCTCACCACGTTTTACATCCAGATTTATATCCTTTAAAACCTCTTTGCTTCCAAATGCTTTTTTAAGGCCTTTTATCTCAATAACCACCTCATTTTTGCCTTTGATTTGTTTGAACTCAGCTATTGTTTTTTCTTCTTCCATAACTATTTATAAAATAACAAACTGGTTATTTGTACGGCAATGGCATCAATAACAAATATCCACAGCGATGCGGTAACCACTGCCGAATTTGCAGCCAATCCAACGCTTTCTGTGCCTTTACTGGAGTGGAAGCCTTTATAGCAACCTACAAAACCAATGGCCAGGCCAAAAAATATAGTTTTTATAAACGCCGGCAAGAAGTCAGTATAATCAAGAGAGGCTACTACTTTGGTAGCGTATAGCGATAGGCTGATATGGTCTCGAAGGTTTAGAGCAAGGAATCCCCCAAACAAGCCTATTACATCGCCTAATACAGATAATATGGGTACCATTATGGTTGTTGCCAGTATGCGCGTAACAACCAGATACTGCAGCGGATTGGCCCCGGATACATCCATAGCATCCAATTGTTCCGAAACCTTCATGCTACCTAATTCGGCACCAATACTTGAGGCTATTTTACCGGCACATATAATGGCAATGATAACCGGGCCAATTTCGCGAACAAAAGATACAGAAAGGGTTTTGGGCAGCATGCTTGCCGCACCAAACGCTACAAGGGTGGGCCTTAATTGTACTATTAAAACCACACCCATTATAAAGGAGGTAATACCAACCAGCATTAATGACCGGTAACCTATTTCATAACATTGCCTTACAAACTCAGACCATTCAAAACCGCCAACAAAAATATTTCTGAGGAAACGGGTAAAAAATGACACCTGTTCGCCAATGTCTTCCAGCCATTTTCTCCAGCCGGGTATAATAATCTCTTCTGCCATGGTTTATATTATTAACTGTATATAACAGGTTTTATCCTGTTGTTTGCGCTCAATAAACTTACCCGGCAGTTTTATCTGGTTTATAGCATTGGTACGTCAATTATAAGTAATCGGGTATTTGCCTGGGTATCAATAGTAATTGAACTGGTATCATAAACACCCAATGCGTCCTTTTTGTTTAAAATCTGGTCGCTTATTTTTATAGCGCCATCTAAAACAAAAAGGTATGCGCCATTTCCGGCTGTTTTAATATCGTAGTTTATTGACTTGCCTGCTTCAAACTCGCCTATAGAAAAGGTGGCGTCCTGGTTTATCCATAGTGCGTCAATGTTTTTATCCCCGGTTACCAGGGTGGTAAACTCATTTGGCTTAAATGAATCGGTAAAGTTCCGTTGATCATACCTTGGCTCAATGTTTCTGTGCTTTGGAAACAACCATATCTGCAAAGTATTTGCAGCTTCAGTAGCAGAATGATTATATTCTGAGTGTTCGATGCCGGTACCTGCTGACATTACCTGCACTTCGCCGGCATTTATTACACCTGTATTACCCATACTATCCTTATGTTCCAGCGCACCTTGTAATGGAATAGTAATAATTTCCATATTATCATGAGGGTGTGTACCAAAACCAGTGCCCCCCGCAATAATATCGTCATTTAATACCCTTAACGCGCCAAAATGCACTTTATCAGGATTATAATACGGACCAAAACTGAATGAAAAATTTGCCTTTAACCATCCGTGGTCGCTTGTTCCCCGCTCATTAGCAGGATAAAATATACTTTTCATAACATCAAATTTATATGTTTAAACATACAATATTTATTCCAATAATTAATTATACGTATTTTTGCAAAAAAACATAGCTTTAAATGACAAAAAAAGCAGTTATAGTGGGTGCAAGCGGACTAATTGGCAGCAATTTACTGGCAATGCTATCAACTCAACCCAACTATGATGAAATTTTAATAATAGCCCGAAAAAAAACCCGGACAAATAACGTTAAAGTTACCCAATTGATAATTGAATTTGCGCATTTGGACCGCTATGCTAAATCAATAACAGGTAATGTTATTTTTTGTTGCTTAGGTTCAACAAGGAGTGAAACACCAGACTTGGATGAATATAGAAAAATAGATCACGACTATCCTGTTAAATTGGCAGAAATAGCTTTAAAAAATGGAATTGAACAATACCATTTAGTTTCATCAATAAGCGCAGATGCCAGATCATCAAATTTTTATTTAAGGATGAAAGGCGAAACCGAGGAAGATATAAAGAAAATTGGCTTAAAAAGCTTGCATATATATCAGCCATCGGTGTTAATTGGCTACAGACAAAGTGCAAGGCTTTTAGAAGGAATTAGTATATTTTTCCTGAAAATAACAAGTCCGCTTTTATTGGGCACATTAAAAAAATACAGGGCTATATCGGCACACAGTGTGGCTAAGACCCTTTTTAAACAATCATTAAAAAATCAAACAGGCGTATTTACTTATACATCTGATAAAATAAAACAACTATCTAAATAAAAAATAGTGAGTACATATATATCCGCCGAGAATCTTGGCCATCAGTTCCATGATAATTGGCTTTTTAAAAATATTACTATAGGTATTAATCGCGGGCGCCGTGTTGCGCTGGTGGGCATTAACGGTGCCGGTAAATCAACCCTGTTAAAACTTTTGGCCGGCCAGTTTTTACCTACCGAGGGCAAGGTTGTGCAAACCAAAGACCTGCGCATGGGCTACCTGGAGCAGGACCCCGGCTTTAAAGACGCAGTAACTATAAGCGATTATATTTTTCATGCAGATAATGTGCAACAACAAGCCATCCGTAAGTACGAAGAGCTTTTAGAGAACGACCCGGATAATGCAAAGGCGCTTGATCTGGTAATGGAAGAATTAAGCGAAGTTGATGCCTGGGAATATGAATATAAGATCAAAACCATTTTAGGACGATTGGATATTCATCATTTAAATCAAAGTATTAACACCTTATCAGGCGGGCAAAAAAAACGTTTGGCATTAGCCAAGCTGCTGATAGAGGACCCTGATCTGTATATTTTAGATGAGCCAACCAATCACCTGGATATAGACACAATAGAATGGTTAGAAAAACTGCTTACAGATGGCTCTAAAACCATATTAATGGTTACACACGACAGATATTTCCTGGATAATGTTTGTAATGAGATATTGGAGATTGACCGGGGTAAAATAATACCCTACGTAGGTAATTACGGCTATTATTTAGAACGTAAGGCCGAACGTGAAGCATCTGATGAGGCAACATTTCAGAAAAACTCTAATTTA
The DNA here is from genome assembly GCF_028287845.1 of Mucilaginibacter sp. GTDB lineage: Bacteria > Bacteroidota > Bacteroidia > Sphingobacteriales > Sphingobacteriaceae > Mucilaginibacter. The sequence goes on along the minus strand of NZ_JAQBOW010000154.1, from coordinate 28,044 downwards.
TTGCGAAAGGAATTAGAATGGATGCGCCGTCAACCCAAGGCCCGTGGCACTAAATCTAAGGCTAGAATAGATGCGTTTTATGACCTGGAATCGAAAACACAAAACAACGGCCCTAAATTAAACGTAGAATTAAGTGTTAAAACAGCGCGGCAGGGAAATAAGATCATGGAAATACACGGTATAAGCAAAGCCTTTAATGGCGTTACTTATATCGATCACTTTAATTATGTGTTTAAAAAAGGCGACCGTATTGGCTTAGCCGGAAAAAACGGCAGCGGCAAATCGACTTTATTGAATATGATAACCGGCGGCTTATTGCCTGATAGCGGGTCTATACAAAAAGGCGAAACCACCGTTTTGGGCTATTTTCACCAATCGGGTATTACATTTAAGGAGGATGAGCGCGTTATTGATATTGTAAAAAACGTTGCAGAGTTTATTACAATGGCCGACGGAAAGATGATTTCGGCTTCGGCATTGCTTACCTTATTCCTTTTCCCCCCTGCTAAACAATATGGGTTTATATCCAAACTAAGTGGTGGCGAGAAAAAAAGGTTGCAATTAATGAGCATCCTGATGAAAAACCCTAACTTTTTAATTCTGGATGAGCCAACAAATGACTTGGATATTGATACTTTAAATGTGCTGGAAGAGTTTCTAACTAACTATGGCGGCGTGTTAATGATTGTATCGCACGACAGATATTTGCTGGATAAGCTAACCGACCAGCTATTTATTGTTGAAGAAAAAGGCAAGGTTAAAATATATAATGGCAATTATTCGTCTTATAGATTAGAGCAGGAAGAAGAAAAACAACAAAACAAAGCAGACAAAGCTGCCGGTGTTGTTGCTCAACCAACCCCTGTTGTTGCTAAAAACAAATTGAGTTTCAAAGAGCAGAAGGAGTTGGATGCATTGGATAAAGAAATAGCAGCCATTGAAAACGAAATAAAAACACAGAATGAGAAGCTTAATTCGGGCGCGGTAGATAACGCTGCTATTATTGAAATAGCAGAAAAGATAACTGCGTTAAATAGCAGGCTTGATGAAAAAAGCATGCGCTGGATTGAGTTAACCGAACTAAAAGAGGCCTAATGAAAGCATCGGATATTATTGCATCATTAGGCGTAGTGCTGTTATTAATAGCGTTTTTATTAAATTTATACAAGAAAATACAGGCCACAAGCAGGGCTTATTGTTTTATGAATTTTATAGGAGCGGCGCTTTGCTGCCTCTCCTCTTATATGATACGCTTCTATCCTTTTGTTATTTTAGAAAGCATTTGGGCGGGGTTTGCATTGGTATCACTCTTTAATGTTCCACGTGGAACAACTGGAAAATGAATAAATAAGTCAAATGTTCCACGTGGAACATTTACGAAAAAGAAAATATAGAGTGTTCCACGTGGAACACGGGAGGTTAAAATGTTTAAGAAATACGATGTAATTGTAGTGGGTGCCGGCCATGCCGGATGCGAGGCGGCAGCGGCAGCGGCCAACCTGGGCTCGTCTGTTTTGCTAATCACCATGAACATGGGCACCATTGCCCAGATGAGTTGCAACCCGGCTATGGGCGGCGTTGCCAAAGGGCAAATAGTGCGCGAAATTGATGCAATGGGTGGCTACTCAGGCATAATCACCGATAAGACATCTATACAGTTTAGAATGCTCAACCTATCTAAAGGTCCGGCAATGTGGAGCCCGCGTGCTCAAAGCGATCGCATGCGCTTCGCGGAAGAGTGGCGCCTGGCGCTGGAAAGAACGCCCAATGTTGATTTTTGGCAGGATACCGTAAATGCATTATTGGTAACAAACAATACAATTAAGGGCGTACGAACCTCGCTCGGAATAGAGATAGAAGCCGATGCCGTGGTGCTAACCAACGGTACTTTTTTAAATGGCATCATACACATTGGCGAAAAGAAATTTGGTGGCGGCCGCACGGCAGAAAAAGCGGCAACTGGCTTAACCGAACAATTGGTGACATTGGGATTTGAATCAGGCAGGATGAAAACAGGCACTCCTCCACGTGTTGATGGGAGAAGTTTAAACTACGCCCTAATGGAAGAACAATGGGGTGATGAAGACCGGGGTAGATTCTCTTACACCGATGTGGAACAGATACAAGAGCAACGGTGCTGCTGGATAACCTATACCAATACCAAAGTGCATGAAACGCTGAAAGAGGGCTTTGAAAAATCGCCTATGTTCACCGGACGCATTAAGGGTTTGGGCCCGAGATACTGCCCATCTATTGAAGATAAGATCAACCGTTTTGCAGAACGCGAACGTCACCAAATATTTGTAGAGCCAGAAGGATTGAATACAGTAGAGATATATGTAAATGGTTTCTCTACTTCTCTTCCTGAAGATGTACAATATAAAGCATTGACCCAGATACCCGGCTTTGAGGGGGCGAAAATGTTTAGGCCGGGGTACGCAATAGAATATGATTACTTTCCACCTACCCAGCTTGGCCTTACTTTAGAAACCAAACTGGTAAGCAATTTGTATTTCGCGGGTCAAATAAACGGCACCACCGGTTATGAAGAAGCGGCATCACAAGGATTTATTGCCGGCATAAACGCGCACCAAAAATTAAATGATAAGCATGAGCTGATAATGAAAAGATCAGAATCATACATTGGTGTGCTGATTGATGACCTGGTAACCAAAGGCACTGAAGAGCCTTATAGAATGTTCACCTCGCGTGCCGAACATCGTTTGCTATTGCGCCAGGATAATGCCGATATACGGTTAAGCCCCATAGGTCATGAACTGGGTTTAATAAATGATGAACGCTTGGATAAGGTAAAACAAAAAGTAAAAAACTCTGATGAGATTGTTGCTTACACCCGAACAAAATCGATTGACCAGTCAAGCGTTAATGGGTTGCTGGAAGAGTTAAATACCAGCACTGTTTCGCAAACAACAAAACTGTTTAATTTGTTGAGCCGTCCGCAGGTATCCATTGACGACCTGAAAAAAGTTGATCCAACATTAGAAACTTTTTTATCAGCCTATAATAAAGAAACTATTGAGCAGGCTGAAATAAAAATTAAATATGAGAGTTATTTTGAAAAAGAAATGGATATTGTTGACCGGATGAAAAAAATGGAAGACAAAGAGATTAACCCGGATTTTAATTATCAGCAAATGCAATCCCTGTCAAAAGAAGCACGCGAAAAATTAATGAAAATAAAACCACGTACTTTAGGCCAGGCATCACGTATTTCGGGGGTTTCACCGTCTGACATATCGGTTTTGATGGTGCACATGTCAAGATAGTATATAAATTATTGCAAATCAATTAGTTACAAAACATTAATTATAAGCCATTATTTTAAAATCTTAATGGTAATACTTATCAAAAAATAAAAATCGTTTATTTCGCTTAAAAATGACGTTAAATAAAAAGGGGCTGTTTTTTTACAAAAATTTATGCTTGCTAGGCCTGGCTATGTTGTATTTTGGCTGCGCGGTACAACAAAAACCCCAGGGAGGGCCGCGCGATCGCACTCCCCCCAAATTATTAAAGGCCACCCCAAAAAATCAAACACATAATTTTGCGGCAAAACAGATCCAATTAGATTTTGACGAATACTTCAAACTGACTAATCAGTTTCAGGAAATAACCATATCGCCGGCACCTGATAAATCACCGGATTTTAAGGTCAAGCAAAAAAGTCTGGTTATTACTTTTAAAGATACGTTGTTAAAAAACACAACTTATGTTATAAATTTTGGAACCGCTATTCGCGACGTAAACGAAGGCAACATTTTAAAAAATTTCACCTACGTTTTTTCTACCGGCACTCATATCGACTCATTGAGCATTTCGGGATCGGTAATTAATTCGCTTACCCAAAAGAAAGAAGTGCTGGGAACAAACGAAAATGTAACGGTTATGCTTTTCACTTTAAAACAGGACTCATTATTGTTTGGTAAAAAGAAACCCAGTGTATTTACCAGTGTGGATAGCGCCGGCAACTTTTCTCTTAATAATTTAAAAGAGGGCCAATATAAAATATACGCCTTAAGAGAAACGGCCCCAAATAAGATATATGATAACGATAATGAGTTAATTGCATTTTCAAAAAAAATTATTAACCTGCAGCATGATACTGCCGGTGTACGCTTAAAACTATTTAAACAAATACCTCCAAAGTTTAGGATTGCTGAGAAGAAATTTGATATTGATGGAAAAATGTTTTTCGCTTTTAATAAAAGCCTTGATAAACCATCGGTACGTATAATATATCCTCCGGGGCTCGACGAACAAAAAATTGTTGACATCAGCAAAACCCGTGATACTGTTTTGATATATTCGAAAAATATGGATTTCGATTCGGTACGTGTCGCTATCTATGATAACAACAAGCCTATTGATACAACCTATTTACGTAAAAGCAAAAAAGAAACTTATACCCGAAACCTTCAGTTAAAATTTGGCCTCAGCAAAAATGCCAGCGCTTTAAAGCCGGGCACCGATTTGCATATTTATTCTAATACCCCTATAGCCAGCTTTGATCAATCGCTTGTTGCTTTGATGGAAGATTCAACAAGGGTAAACTTTACTTTAACAAAAGATACCGGCACGACAAAAAGCCTTATGTTAAAATATCGCTGGCGACAAAAGGCAACCTATACCTTAACATTTAATGAAGGGTCTGTTACCAGCATGTACGGCGATATTAATAAAAAACAGTTAGTAAAATTTAAAATAGATAATCCGGAAGAGTATAGCACCTTAACGTTAAAAGTTACTGTCCCGGATACGGGCAGGTCGTATATAGTAGAATTGCTTAATGAGCAAAAAAATGTGTTAAGGAGTAACCATGTTACCAAAAACACCAGCATCGCATATAGAAATATTTATACTGGCAAATTTACTGTCCGTGTTATATATGATGATAATAAAAATGGCAAGTACGACCCTGGTAGCCTAAAGAATAAAACACAGCCTGAAAATATATGGGTTTACGAGAAAATTTTTGCACTAAGGCCAAACTGGGAAATAGACGAAGAACTTGTTATCCCAAAAGAATCTACTTCCCCATAAACCAGCCAGAGTACATAATATAGTTATTAGGCAGCTTATCCAACATAGCACGCTGCTCGTCTGTTAACGGCTTTATCTTTTTTGCGGGTGTACCAGCATATAGGTAGCCCGATTCGCAAACCGTCTTTTCTAACACAACAGATCCTGCCCCTATTATTACATACTCTTCTACCACCGCATGATCCATTACTATGGCACCCATGCCTACCAGTGTATGATCTTTTAGCGTGCAGCCGTGTACCAGGGCATTATGGCCAATAGATACATTGTTACCTATATTGGTTGGCGCATATAAGTAGGTGCAATGTATAACCGCACCATCCTGTATATTGGTATTATTGCCTATTTTAATATAATGCACATCACCACGTATAACCGCGTTGAACCATACAGAACAATTATCGCCCATACTTACATCACCAACTATGGTGGCGTTTTCGGCAATGAAACAATCTTGTCCCCATGATGGGTGTTTATCTTTTACGGGTAATATTACAGGCATGATAAATTTATTTTATACTTTAGTACAAATATAAGCGGAAATAGCTCAGTTGGTAGAGCATCAGTTTCCCAAACTGAAGGTCGCGGGTTCGAATCCCGTTTTCCGCTCTAAAATACCGTATCCTCCAAAACTTCCTGATGCTCCGGATAATCTGTTGTGTAATGCAGCCCCCTGCTTTCCTTACGCATCATAGCCGATTTTACAACAATAAAAGATACCTGGATCAAATTACGTAACTCGCAAAGTTTTACGGATAACTTGGTTTGCTTATAAAATTCCTCGGTTTCTTCGTATAATAAACCTAAACGGCGCATAGCACGTTCCAGCCTAAAATCAGAACGAACAATACCTACATAATCATTCATCAGTTTTTGCATTTCGCGCACATTATGCGTTACCAGGATGTCTTCGTTAGATAATTTTACACCTTTTTCATCCCAATCAGGTATATTTTCGGGAATAGTTATCGTATCAAATTTATCAATAGCATTTTTATAAATACGATGTGCAAAAACCAAGGCTTCTAATAACGAATTGGAAGCTAACCGATTTGCCCCATGCAACCCGGTAGACGAGCATTCCCCGCAGGCATATAAACGCATAATGGATGACTGTCCGTAATGATCTACCATTACACCGCCGCACATATAATGACAAGCAGGCGAAACCGGAATCATATCTTTGGTCATATCAATGCCTATTTCTAAACATTTAGCATATATATTAGGAAAATGGGTTAAAATATCCTTTTTACTGCGATGACGTATATCTAAGTAAACAAAATCCTCGCCTGATTTTTTTATCTCGGCATCAATTGCCCGGGCAACGACATCACGTGGCGCTAAAGATTTACGCTCGTCATACTCTTGCATAAACTCCTCGCCATTGGTGCGTTTTAATATACCACCAAAACCACGTACGGCTTCTGATATTAAAAATGATGGATAGTCGCCGGGGTTATACAAAGCCGTTGGATGAAATTGGATAAATTCCATATTCCTAACTTTCCCTTTTGCCCGGTAAACCATAGCTACACCATCGCCGGTAGCAATGGTTGGATTTGTTGTTACCGAATAAATATGTCCCGCACCACCTGATGCCATCACAGTAACTTTCGATAAGATTTTCTCTACTTCATTAGTTACTGTATTTAAAGCATATATACCATAGCAGGTAATATCATCTGATGATTTATCTACAAATTTTCCCAAGTGATGTTGTGTTATTAAATCTACAGCAAAATAATGTGTAAGTATTTCAATATTAGCGTTTTGATGTATCTGCTCTAACAAAGAACGTTCTATTTCAAAACCAGTGATATCTTTATAATGTAGCACCCTAAATTCGGAGTGTCCACCCTCTTTTGCCAGATCGTAAAAGCCTTCATTTGTTTTATCAAAACTGGTTCCGTAATCAATAATTTCATTAATACGGTCCGGACCTTCCTTTACAACAATTTCAACAACTTCCTTATCACACAGCCCATCGCCGGCAATCATGGTATCATTTATATGTTTTTCAAAAGAATCTTCTTTTTTATCAACAACCACAGCAACGCCACCCTGAGCATATTTAGTGTTAGACTCGTCTTCATTTGATTTTGTAACTATCAGCACCTTACCATGATTAGCCGCTTTGAGGGCAAAACTCAATCCGGCAATGCCAGAACCAACTACCAGGAAATCCACAGATCTGGACATAGAAAATGTGTTATATGTGTAAAATTATAAACTATGTTAATAATAGGCCCCAAAGATGTTAATTTTGTGTAAGCAAAAACCTAACAAGTAATTAAATAGTGTATAACCTTACTTTTTGCTGATAATGATAACAATTTTTAATCGACTTTTGAGTCGTTTTAACAACGAAACTAACATCATAACTATCAATAAAATATTAACAAATAAGTTTTAAAAATAAAACTTGCTTAACGTACTTAACTAATAATCAATATAAAAACTGGTAAGAAATATTAGAAAGATGTTAGTAAGTAGTTAAAAACAATATATTAAAGCAAAACTTAACCAACTTTTAAACATAACTAACACACCAATAACAATAGTTTCTTTTTATATATAAATCTAATTGTTATTAATTGAATTGTTGAAATGGATATCTTCGAAGAAATAAAACTGAAAGGCTATGCCGAGGAATTAATTGACCCGACACTTGACCTTTTTGATGAAATAGAAAAACTTAAAAAAGAGAAAAATGCAGTTATACTGGCTCACTATTATCAGGAACCTGATATACAAGATATTGCAGATTACATTGGAGATAGTTTGGGCCTGTCGCAGCAAGCAGCGAAAACAGATGCCGATATTATTGTTTTTGCCGGAGTACACTTCATGGCCGAAACAGCAAAAATATTATCGCCAACAAAAAAGGTACTTCTACCAGACATAAAGGCTGGCTGCTCTTTAGCCGATAGCTGCCCGCCGCACTTATTTAAAAAGTTTAAAGAGCAATACCCTGATCATCTGGTAATAACTTATGTGAATTGTACCGCAGAGTTAAAAGCGATGAGCGATATAGTTTGTACCTCGAGCAACGCGATAGGGATAGTTGAAAGCCTGCCAAAAGATAAGAAAATAATATTTGGTCCTGATAAAAATTTAGGCGCTTATGTAGCTAAAAAAACAGGTCGTGATTTAGTACTTTGGAACGGCGCCTGTATGGTGCATGAAATTTTTTCGAGAGAGAAAATTACCAAACTGAAAGAAAGGCACCCGGGCGCTAAATTACTGGCACATCCTGAATGTGAAGACGTAATACTGCAAATGGCAGATTATATTGGATCTACAACAGGAATACTAAAATATGCTACAAACCATCCAGATAAAGAGTTTATAGTAGCTACCGAGCCTGGCATTATTCATCAGATGCAAAAGGATAACCCTGATAAGGTGTTTATACCCGCTCCACCGAATAATAATTGCGCATGTAATGATTGCCCTCACATGAAAAGAAACACGCTGGAGAAGCTTTATTTATGTCTTAAGAATGAAATGCCCGAGATAGACGTTCCTGATGATATTATTAAAAAAGCTGTGATTCCTATTGAAAGGATGCTGGAGATATCGGCGAGATTGGGATTGTAAAAAAAATAATAGTAAACACGTTTAGTAATTAAATACGATTTAAAAAACCATTGTAATCAATTAAAAGATCAGTGCAATCTATCATATATGTTTGACAATAAAGAGAAAACCAATATAGAAGCTTTAGGCGAATTCGGCCTTATAAATCACTTAACTAAAAATATTGAGTTGGTGCAAAAAAGCACTATCAAAGGCGTTGGTGATGATGCAGCGGTGCTTGATTTTGGCGGAAAAAGAATGTTGGTATCTACCGATATGTTGCTGGAAGGTATTCATTTTGATTTAGCTTATACGCCGTTAAAACACCTGGGTTATAAAGCCGTACAAGTTAACCTGAGTGATATTTACGCTATGAATGGTATTGCCACACAGGTAACGGTATCTATTGGCATGTCGAGTAAGTTCCCGATAGAGGCGGTTGAAGAATTGTATGAAGGCATTTACATAGCCTGCGAAAAATATGGTGTTGATTTGGTTGGTGGCGATACTTCTTCATCAAAACAAGGATTGGTATTAAGTGTAACCTCGATAGGTTACGCTAACGCGGAAGATGTGGTATACCGCAACGGCGCGCAGGAAGGCGATCTGATATGCGTATCCGGTGATCTGGGCGGAGCTTATGTTGGCTTGCAACTATTAGAGCGCGAAAAGCTGATCTATTTAGAGAACCCTAATATCCAGCCCGATCTTGAAGGAAAAGATTACATTGTAGAGCGCCAGTTAAAGCCGGAGGCTCGCCGGGATATTATAGACCTATTAAAAGAAATTGAGGTTAAACCTACATCGATGATAGATGTATCAGACGGATTAGCATCAGAGATTATGCACATCTGCAAGCAAAGCGAAAAAGGCTGCAGTATCTACGAAGAGAAAATACCGCTCGACCCGATGACGTTTGAAACCGCCCGCGAATTTAACCTCGACCCAACAGTTTGTGCCCTAAGCGGCGGCGAAGATTATGAGCTGCTTTTCACCGTTAAACAAGCCGATTACGAAAAGATAAAATTTAAAATGGATATTACCATTATTGGGCATATTACCGAGCCGGCATCGGGGTGTAATTTGATAACGAAGAGCGGTAATGTGCATCCGCTGAAGGCGCAGGGGTGGAATGCGTTTAGTAAAGAGGAAGAATAATAAAAGAAGCGTCATTGTTCATCAATCTCAATATATTTCTGATCCAATTGCTTATTGGCTTTAGCGCCTAAACTTTTAATTTTCTCGGCAGTTTTGGTAAGGTTACCATTGCCCTCTGTTAGTTTGCTAATTGCATTATCATAAGCGTTTTGGCTCAGCTTAATATTTTTACCGATGCCTTCCATGTCATTAACAAAGCCTACAAACTTATCATACATGGCGCCGCTCAGGCGGGCAATTTCAAGCACGTTGCGGTTTTGACGCTCTTGTTTCCAGATACTGGCGATGGTCCGCAGCGTAGCCAGCAAGGTTGACGGGCTCACAATAACCACCCGCTTGTCCCAGGCATCGCTAAACAGTTCAGAATCTATCTGTACCGCGAAGCTGAACGAAGATTCAATCGGTATAAACAGCAACACAAAATCCGGCGAGTTGATCTGGTACAGATCATGATAGTTTTTTGATGATAGACCATGTACGTGGCTTCTTATTGATTCCACATGTGCTTTAGAGAATAGCTTGCGGTCATCTTCTGTTTCGCAATTAACCAGGCGTTCATAAGCTATCAGGGAAACTTTCGAATCAATGATCAGGTGTTTTTCATCCGGCAGATCAATTATCACATCGGGTTGCAGGCGGGTGCCATCTATACCGACTAAACTGGCTTGCAGTCGGTACTCCTGGTCTTTAACTAAGCCCGAACGCTCTAAAACACGCTCTAATATAACCTCGCCCCAGTTACCTTGCTTTTTGTTATCGCCTTTCAGGGCTTTGGTTAGGTTTTGCGCCTCGTCACTAATTTGTTTGTTCAACTCCATTAGCTGGGTAATTACCCCTTTCATTGTATTGCGTTCGGCAGCCTCCATATTATATACCTTATCTACTTTATCCTCAAATGCTTTCAGATTTTCTTTAAGCGGATTAAGAATAATATCTAAATTGGTACGGTTAACATCAATAAACTCTTTCGATTTTTCTTTAAGCAATTTCTCCGCAACGTTCTCAAATTCTTTTTGAAACTTTTGCTGAATATCCTGTATACTTTTTTCCTGTTCGCCTAAACGTTCGCGCTGTGCTTTAAATGATTCTTCGGCTTTAGCCATTCGATTCTTTTCGGCTAGCAATTCCTGGTTTAATGCGGTTATGGCAGTATCGTATCGTTCGCGTTCGTCCTGTAATTGTTTATCGGCTTTATCGCGCTCCAAACCCAGGCCCAGCGCGCGTTCTTCGGCTTTGGCTAAAGATATACTAAGCGTTGTATTTTCATTTTTTAAACGCGCAAACTCATCTGCCGAAATACCATCGGTAGTAGTTGGCCGCTTTAAAAAAAGCAAAATAGAAATTATAAGAATTACAAGGGAGGCAACTAAAGCGGCAACAATCATTTTGATAAAAATATTAGCAAAACGAAAGTAAAGAAAAATTAGTTATGGTAATAAATTAATGATGTTTTTTAGGTTTTGCCCGCGCTGTATCGGCCGTAGGGTCGTCCGTTACTTGCCCGGTAGTACTGGTATCTGTTCCGCTGGTTGATTCTGCCTCTGGTACCCCGGCACCAAATGCCGTATCCAGGCCGGAATTATCATGACTCACGCTCGAATCACGCGCAGGGCTACCGGTTTTATTGTGGGTGCTATTGCAGGCAAATAAAGTAGCGGCAGCGACTAAAACTAAGATTAAAGATAATTTTTTCATAACTATGATGACTCTGGTTAGAATAACGACAAGCCCGCGAAATTAGCGCGAAATCAGTTTGTAAAATTATTGTGCTTTTTCTACACGCAGGCCAATATCACTTACCTCATGCAGGGGGTTATCGCGCATGTTTTGTTCTATTTGAATGGTATAAACACCTTTGGCCGGAAATTTATAGTTTAAACGAAATGGTATCTGGTAGCTATATAAATTACCAGAGCCCTGTCCCAGCCACTCCCCATCAGGATTTGCCAGCTTAAACTCATACCGGGTACCGGTTGCTTTTTTATCCGGATTGGTTTGATAGATCAGCACAAATAAGTTAGAATACTTATAGTCGCCGGTTACCCGCAAGTTTAGGTAAAGATTATAAGGAGTTTGCTCGTTATCAATCTTAACGGCATACTTTATTTTATTAGAGTAGGCCCAGTTATTATTAACGATCTCTATATTTTGATCGACAATTGCATTAGGGTCTGTACAACCCGTCCATGACAACAATATAAAAGCCGTCATGGCGGGGAATATATATTTAAAAGCACTTTTCATTGCTTACTGTTTTGGCGATTCGTTTCCACCGGTGTTTCCATTGGGGCGGTTGGAGTTATTCCTGTTTTTATTTGGCCGTTTTCTGTTCCTGTTTGGATTATTGTTGCCGCCTTCCGGTTTTGGCCTCTGCGGGTTTACCTGTCCGCCCGGTGCGGGCTGTTCAGCAACATTGGTCGGGCGCGGTTGTCCATTGGGGGTTGGCTGTCCGGCAGCATTAGCCGGGCGCGGTTGTCCACTGGGGTTGGGTTTGTTTTTATTGCGGTTCTTATTTTTCTTTTTATTGTTGTTTCGGTTGCGTTCATCCAAGCGTGTAAGGCTATCCTGACCAACAACATTTTCGTAATCAAGGGCTTTTACCGGTTCGGTTTCCACCTCAACAAATACCAGCAGATCGTCTGGCAATACGCCATCCTTGTTCATTTGCTGAATTTCTTTAACGCGGCGAATAGGCACCGCTATCCATGATTCTTCGCGCGGATAACTGAACCACATCTGTTTTTTAAAGATGTCAGTTTTTTGCAGACGGGCATCTCCTTTTAAGGTCTTTAGGTAGTTTACATTATCAGGGATATGCTTTAATGCATCCATGTACGTATCCAGCTCATAATTTAAGCAGCACTTTAACTTACCGCATTGCCCGGCCAGTTTCAAAGTATTCAACGATAAATTTTGATAACGTGCCGCAGAGGTAGAAACGGTTTTAAAATCTGTTAACCAGGTAGAGCAACATAATTCGCGGCCGCAAGAGCCAATACCGCCTAAGCGGCTTGCTTCCTGGCGCATGCCTATCTGGCGCATTTCTATACGGATACGGAAGGTCTCGGCCATTTTCTTGATCAGCTCACGAAAATCAACCCTGCCCTCTGCAGTATAATAAAAAGTAGCTTTTGTTTTATCGGCCTGGTAATCCACGTCACTTAACTTCATAGACAGGTTAAGGCTAAGAGCCAGCTTGCGCGCACTATGCATGGTTTCCCATTCCATATCTTTTGCGGCTTTCCATTTATCAACATCGGCAGGTGTAGCGCGGCGATATATCTTCTTTAAAACATCCTCTTCTTTAACCCTGCGCTTAACCATTTGCATCCTAACCAGCTCGCCGGTTATAGATACATGGCCAATATCATACCCACCGGTGGCAGCTTCAACAACCACCAGGTCGCCATTCTCCAAATAAACATTATCGTTATTTAAATAAAACTCTTTTCGTGAGCCTTTAAACTTTATCTCTACAATTTGAAATGGCTTATAATTAACCGGCATATCCATCTGCGACAGCCAGTCGTAAACATCTAATTTACTGCATCCGCCAGTTAGGCAAGAGCCATTACTTTTGCAGCCTGCCGGCGAGCATCCGCCCCCGGTTGAGCAACTTCCACATCCCATAATTAATTCTCTATATATTGATTCCCTTGCGGGCTTGATTTAAGTTTTAAAAAACTTATTAGCCGTAAAGATACATCTAAAAATAAAATTTTAGGGTTTGCATTTCTTTCTACGTGATAATGTGCCTTTTCCAGCTCGGCAATAATGGCCTGGTTCATGGAAATATTCATGATGGCTGCCATTTTTTGCGCGGTCTCCAGTTCTGCCGAAGGTAAATGTACCAATTCGCCGGCACCGGCTATCAGCAAACAGCATTCCCTTATAAAGCTGATGCCATAACGTAAAAAATTCTTTTGATTTTCGCGCCCCATTTTTGACAGCTGATCCACAAAACCAACTATCTCTATACCCTTATTGGCAAAACAAAAGCGCAGCCACTGCACAAACAGCGTATGGTAACTTTTATTTTCCTGTTGCAGCATAATAAGCGCGTCGGTTAAATTACCATTGCTTAAATAGGCAATTTCGGCAGCGGCATGTTCTGTTTGGTGATGATGGGTTATTAATTCGGCCTTAATATCATCATAATTTAACGCCGGTATTTTTATCAGCTGCGTACGAGACAGGATGGTATTTAATATCTGGTCCTGGTTTTGCGCTACTAATAAAAATAAAGTATTTGGCTGGGGCTCTTCAATAATTTTAAGCAGGGCATTGCCTTCTTTATCTAAAAACTCAGGCAGCCATAAAATAAGGATCTTATAATCTGATTCGAAAGGCTTAAAACTTAATTTTTTTATGATCTGGTGACACTCGGCTATGTTAATGTTGGCTTGCTTATTCTCGGCATCTAAATATCCGCGCCATACATCCAGGTTTAAATAAGGCGATGCTGTAAACGCATCGCGCCATTGCTCAATAAAAGTAAGCGCCGTATCATCTTTATGCTTGGCAAAAAATGGATAAGAGAAATGCAGATCAGGGTGCATTAGTTTTTGATACTTGCGGCAGGATGAACATTCGCCGCAGGAATCATCGGCCTGTTTATCTAAACAGGATAAGTACTGCGCATATGCGACAGCCAGGGCCAAACTTCCAGATCCCTCAGGCCCCAAAAACAATTGCGCATGACTAACCCGGTTTTCTTTTACCGAATTGATTAACCGCTGCTTGATTGCCGCCTGCCCTGCTATACGTTTAAACTGCATTTGGTGCAAGGTAATAATTAGATGTGAAAGTTTATTTTAGAGATTAAAGATTGAAGGTTAAAGATTAGTTGGGTTTGTCAACAAACAATGCCAATAAGCTATATTTGCTAAATGATAGGCCCAATTTTTAATCTTCAATCTTTAATCTTTACCCGGCCATGAGAATAATGGCCTTCGATTACGGTACCAAGCGAATAGGCATTGCGGTTACCGACCCATTGCAGATAATAGCGACCGGCTTAGACACCATCCATCCCAATAAAATAACGGATTTTTTAAAAACATATCTGCAGACCGAACAGGTGGAGCGCTTTATTGTGGGCGAACCAAAGCAAATGGATAATACGCCATCGCAATCGGCCCCGCATGTTAAGGGGTTTGTTAACCTGCTTAAAAAAACTTTTCCTGAAATACCTGTTGAAATGCTGGACGAGCGCTTTACCTCAAAAATGGCGTCGGCGGTTATCGCGCAAAGTGGAATGGGTAAAAAAGCAAGGCAAAATAAGGAGCTGGTTGATAATATTTCGGCGGTGATTTTGTTGCAGAGCTGGATGGAAAAGACGCGTTAATTTTCTGAACCATGATTTATAGGATTTTTTGATTTCCGTGATTATTAATATGAAGCATAAAGAGTTAACAGAGAAAATAATTGGGTGTGCTATGAAAGTTCATAGTTTATTAGGTAATGGTTTCCAGGAAGTGATTTACCAAAGATGTCTTGCGATTGAAATGCAAAAACAAGGATTGGGTTTTGCAAGGGAGTTAGAAATGCCAATATATTACGACGGTATAGATGTGGGAACAAGGCGGGTTGATTTCTTTGTAGAAGATGTGATAATGGTAGAATTAAAAGCAATAATAAATTTAGAAGACGTTCACCTGGCACAAGCAATGAACTATGTTGAAGCGTATAAAATGGAGATAGGGTTGCTTATAAACTTTGGCGCAAAAAGTTTACAATTTAAACGAGTCCATAATAATAAGATCCTTTAACGCCATAAATCAAGGCAATCTGCCAATCCTATAAATCATGGTTCAAAACCCATTAATTTCAAATTCCTTACCTTTGCCCCATGGAAATCCTTGACGACGACCTGCAAACATACTTAGATAACCATTGCGAGCCCGAACCGGAGGCCCTGAAATTTATAAATAGGGAAACCTATTTGAAGGTGCTAAAGCCTAATATGCTATCTGGCCATTACCAGGGCAGGGTGTTGAGCATGTTAAGCAAAATGATGCAGCCCAAACGCATCCTGGAGATTGGAACTTTTACCGGCTATGCTACAATTTGCCTGGCGGAGGGCCTTGCCGAAGACGGCATAATCCACACCATTGAGGTTAACCGCGAAATGGAAGAAATGCTTAAAACACACTTTTCACTAACAAATGTGGAAAAAAAGATCAGACTTCATTTTGGCGCTGCAGAGTTGGTAATAGCCGATTTAGACGAAAAAAGCTTCGATATGGTGTTTATAGATGCGGATAAAAAGAATAATTTACTTTACTTTGAGTTAGTACTTAACAAAGTCAGATCCGGAGGATTAATAATAATTGATAATGTTTTGTGGAAAGGGAAGGTATATGGCAACGAAAATGACGCCGATACCGTAAACATCCGCAAGCTAAATGACCAGATCGCTGCCGACACAAGGGTTGAAAAACTGATACTACCTGTGCGGGACGGCCTTTTGCTCATCCAAAAAAAATAATTATGAAGAAAACCTTACTGATTATCACGCTACTGATATCATCTTTCGGCGCATTCGCCCAAAAAAACACTTCATTAAGTTATATTGAGCAATTCAAAAACAATGCTATAGCCATTATGCACGAAACAGGCATACCCGCCAGCATTATATTAGGGATAGCCATGCATGAATCGGGCTGCGGCAACAGCGCCATCGCTCAAAATTTAAATAATCAATTTGGAGTAAAAGGCGGCGGTGGTGCCGTGTTTTATAATCATAAAAAGAAGGTACACTCTGCCTATAAAAAATACGATTCAATATTAGACTCTTTTGATGATTTTGCCCGAATTATCACCCAGCGCCAACAATTGGGTCGCCTTGCGTCTGATCTTACGCTATGTGATTATGAAAAATGGGTAAAAAGTATTCAGCGCAGTGGCTATGCCAGCAGCAAAAAATGGGGATCACAGGTACTGGCCATCATCCGTAAATACCAGTTAAATGACCTGGACCAAATGCCGGATGATAAACCACAAATGGCACAAAACAATTCAACCAATCCATAATTACAGTAATAAAACTTATTTTGGCACAATGAATCATGCCAAACTCACCGCTTTTGCTTTAAGGCAAAACATAACTTGTTTATTTATTGCTATTGTCTTTTTCAGCTCATGCTCCGTGCACAAAAAAGGCATTACCCACGGTCCGGCTCCAATTATTTCTGATAGCGAGGCTCACAAAAATAATGCGATCATCCAAAAAGCACGCAGCGAAGCTATTGCCAATTATGTGCCCTTTACAGTAGCTTCTTATATTGATCGCTTTAAAACCATTGCCATACAGGAAATGAATTTATATGGCATCCCGGCCAGTATTACTCTGGCGCAAGGGTTATTTGAATCGGGCTACGGCAATGGCGACCTGGCCAGGATTGCCAATAATCATTTTGGCATTAAATGCACCAGCGACTGGAAAGGCAAAAGCTACTACAAAGATGATGACCAGCAGAACGATTGTTTCCGGGTATACGATAAGGCCGAAGATTCTTACCGGGACCATTCGGAATTTTTAAAAAGAAAGCGTTACGCAGCATTGTTCGAGCTTGATAAGAACGATTATCAGGGCTGGGCCAATGGCTTAAAACAGGCAGGATATGCAACCAATCCTAAATATCCGCAGTTATTAATTGGTGTTATAGAAAAATACCATTTAGATCAGTATGACCGCCCCGAAGGTGAAATTCAGAAAATTAAGCGGGAAGATAGGGTATTGGCCCAGATTGGTCAAAATATAGGGAAGTCAATAAAAGACTCGCTCGTGCAAAGCACACCAACCAATAAATTATATACCATAAAAACCGGCGACACACTATACAACATTTCTAAACGTTTTGGCTTAACTGTTGATGAACTTAAAGCATTAAATAACATGGAAGACAATGGCATCAAGATAGGCCAGGCGCTTGTCATCGCTAAATAATCCCTGTTAATTATTGTTAAAATGTATGCTGCAGCATTTATAAACGTTTAGTTTTGACCCCACAAATGAAACCGGCACTACTTCTGTTTTTTTTTATTGTATCAGCGCATGCCCTTGCCCAGGAAACTTCTGTTGCGGGTATTGTGTTTGATACCGAAAGCAAGGATAGGCTATCAAGGGTTAATATACTAAATCTGAATACCCATATATCTGTTTATGATAATTTAAACGGGGTATTTACCATAGATGCCAAACCCGGCGATCAGCTGGTTTTTAGCCAAAAAGAACACTTTGCCGATACCATAAAAGTACAAAGCTATATACCCCTGGCTATTTATTTAAAGCGGATGGCGATACAGCTTAAAGAAGTTACCATATTCGATACCTTAATGGACCCGCAAAAAAGATTGCTGGCAACGAAACGTGATTTTAGCAAAGCATACGGGCCATTAGCAAACCGCGACCTTTTAAATTTTGGCCCCAGCGGAGCGGGTTTGGGCATAGACGCTTTATACAATATATTCAGCCGAAGCGGTCGCAACGCGGCGCATTTACGCGAAACCATAGAGGAGGATTACAAACAGGACATTATAGATTACCGCTTTAATAAAACCCTGGTAGGTAGAGTAACCGGTTTAAAAGACAAACGGCTGGCCGATTTTATGTTAAAGTACCGGCCCGGATATTACCTGGTTGCCAACTCGACCGAGTATGATTTTATACTGTCAATAAGAACCAATTACAGAAGATATTTGCGCAACCCCGGCGCGCATGCATTGGCTCCATTATATCCACCCAAAGTTAATGCAGCATCGCCTGCAAAAAAGGAATAAATCTGCATAAAAACAGAATTTTGCTTTTCTTTGCAACTGGTATGTTTAAAACAAGATTTGCAGTAGTCTTCCTTACGCTTTTTTTAGCCGCAATAACCGCATCGGCTCAAAAAACCGACACATCAAAAAAAGATAGTGTTAAAATTGACACAGCCTTACTTAACAAGTACAGGATAGACCCACCTAAAAATGCCTTGCCTGTTCGTGTAAGGGCCCTGCAGATAGAACCTGAACTGATACCTCTATCTATGCTGGACTATAAAGTTAACTACTGGCATAAATGGATAACATTTGGATTAAACTTTAGCCAGTCGGCGTTTAGTAATAATTATAGCGCCGGCGGGGTTAATGCTATAGCGCTTGGGACTAACTTTGATTTTAAAACAGAATATAACAAAGCGCCATTTGACTACACTGCCGAGCTAAATCTTATTTATGGCATTTCAAAAAACAAGGGCCAGGGTTCACGCAAAACAAACGACCGTATATTTTTTGATAATAAAATAGCTACACAGTTGTCTAAACACTGGTTCTTTTTTGGCTCGTTAAGTTTTGAATCACAGTTTGATAAAGGATTTCAATACACCGATGCAAGTGGGGCCGTGCTTGCTAACCCGCTGTTGCTCTCTAACTTTATGGCGCCCGGCTACCTTACCGAATCGATGGGGTTTGAATATAAACCGGTAAAATACTTTGACTTGCGTATAGGCACCGGTACCGCCCGCCAAACCTTTGTAAAAGACACCACTATTTACCATAACCAACCCGCTAATTATGGCGTGCTGCCGGGGCATACTTTTAAAAACGACCTGGCTTTCCAGATAGTAGCGCTATTAGATAAGGACTTTATGAAAAATATGCACATCAATGCCAGGTATGCGTTGTTCATCCCTTACGAGCGGCCCCTTGCCTATACCAGTCACCGCATTGATGCCATCCTGACCGCAAAAGTAAACCGCCTGATAAACGTTACAGTAAACGGCACCTTCCTGTATGATAAGAGCACCTCGCCCGATCCGCAGGGCACAGAAGGAATGGCTTTAGGGATAGCTTACCGGTTTCCATAATCGGTCTTGATCACAGCTTGTTCTTGCTTTTCTTTTTTAAATTCTGATAATCAATATAATACAATATTTTAAACGAAAAATTATTGTTTTTAGGTTGATTGAGGGTGTTGTCAAAATTATTGAAATAACCATATCGGGCCAAGGTAGTATTGGTTAATGACGAGCTTTTCCAGGCTACGCTTATCTCGCTGCCCGGCGAAAATTCCCACAGGTATATCATATCGATGTTCCAGACATTATAGTTTTGGTCATTATCCTGGTTAAAGTTCGCTGAAGTTAAATTGGTTAGTTCGCCATTTGTTGCAAGGTCAAAATATTGCTGATTGTTAAGTTTAGACCAATAATGCCTAAGCCTGAAAGACAGCCCCATTACATTGTTAAAAGTATATTTTATATTAAATATATTTTCGAGCGTTTGAATATTGCGCCGGGCAAAAACAGGGTTGTTGTTTAAGGTATCAAGCGTTGAAAACCCGGTGCTATTATGCCGCGGCGAATAGATAACATCCTGCCCGAATGAAAAGTGATTACTAACACGGTAAGTATAGTACACTTCCGCGTCAGAACCGTGCCCGCTAAAACGGTTATATAGGCGGTACATATAATAAATACCGCCATGTAACCGGCTGGAGGTGGTTGTATTTAAATTCATGCTGATATTATTCTCCTCTGCCGTGCGGAAATAACGCCCGGCAACACGGGGCTCATAAAAATCATTTCCCTCTAAATTATGGTTAATGTTAATATTGCTTTGCCAGTTATTTTTGTATCTTAAATAAGCCCCCGCGTTAATATTTAAATTCTGATATGCCGACTCTTTATACCTGCGCGAGTAAAGCGTAGATGAAAATATTCCCCACTGGTTAAAGTACTTACCCGCCTTATAATCAAAGTAATTGAGGTTAAGCGTGTGGTTAAAATAATTGTTAAATGAAAGTATACCCAAATCGTTAGGGTTATATTTGTCATCAACAAAATCCTGGTAAAAGCTCCAGGTAAAGTTGCCTTGTGTTTTCCCCCCGCCAATTTCATAGTTAAACCCGGTGGATGTTGGTTTGTTGGTATAAAGCAAATTGCTCATCATACCATAACCGGTAAGATTATAAGAGTTAGGCTTATTGTTCAGGTTAAAAACAATGCCGCCTACATCGGCGCTATAATCTTTACCAAACCGGTTAACGTTGGTATTAATTAAAGCGATATCAGAGTTGTTCTTTAGGTTTTGGTCAAGCACAAGGATATTATAATTGGTTAAGGGGGATGTTTGTACCAGGCGATGATTGCCTGCCGCGTCTTCAACAACCGCGTTGGCCGCGCTGGTTACCGCGTTAAAAACGCCAATACCTAAACCATTTGATAAGCGTCCGGATAACTTGGTAGCATTTAACAACCGGGTCTCTACAGGATTGCTGCTAACAGATTCGCCGGTTTTGAGGTTACTGTAGGCGGCACTATAATTAATGGGCTGCCCGCCTATGCGCCTGCTATAAAATAAGTTGCCCTTGTTAAACAGCTCGGTGCCTTCGGTAAAAAACGGCCGGTTCTCTGTGTACTTAACCTCAAAAGGTGTTAAGTTAAGTATTTTATTGTCTGATTGTACCTGCCCAAAATCGGGTACCAGGGTTACATCAAGCGTAAAGCTTTGATTAATGCCATATTTTACATCCATGCCTCCATTTACAGAGTTGGTAGTATTTTTAATACCCGGCGTATTATAAGGGTAATTATTTACATAGGTAGAAAAGTAAGGATAAAAGGCCAGGCGCAATGGCGGGGTTATACTTTTAAGCCCGGTTAGTTGGCCCTCCTGGTTCATTAGCCCGTTCTTTTTAGGGTCGATCTCGTTCCAAAAAAGCTGCGCTTGGACAGATTGTCGCCTGCGTATCATATTAAGACCCCAGGTTTGTATATCTTTTTTGCCAAAACGCAGGGCCGAGTATGGAATTTTGAATTCGGCCGTCCAGCCATCGTCGTTTATTTTTACTTTACTTTCCCATACACCGTTCCAGGTAGCATCTTCATTTCCTCCGCCACCGCTGGTTGGTACATACTTAGCATCAAACTGTACCCCGGCCGCGGTTACATAAAAACCGGTGCCATTTAACCCATCAAGATAAGTATCAAGTATCACCCCAAAAAAATCATCATTAGCTATCTGGTCGCGGGCGGTAAGTTCATTAGCTACTTTTTTTGCGGATGTTTCGTACATGCGCGCGGCAACATAAATTGCCGTGTTGTCATATATAATTTTTACTTCGGTGCGCTCTTCGGGTTTTTCGTGCCGCCCGGCTACCGGATTATTCTCAATAAAACCGGTAGCGATAGGTATATTTTTCCATATTTCATCGTCTAGCACACCATCAACTTTAGGCGGGATGGCTACCTTAACTGCCTCCAGTTTTTTAACGGGAGCCTGCGAATACACACAAAGGGTTATACAGGAAAGAAAAAGACCAGGTAAAAATTTCATCATAAATGTGCTTACGGCTTGGTTATAAGACGGCAAAGTAAAAAAAACGTTACAATATTTTTGTTAATGAATTGTTAAAGAGCATTAAATATGTGCAGGCGCATGTTAAATCATTAAGGCATAATTGCAACAAAATCATACCTTTGTAACCTCAAAATACTGGGAATTTAAAGTAAATAATACGCATGTTTGAAAATCTTTCGGATAAACTCGACAGGGCATTTAAGGTCCTGAAGGGACAAGGAACTATTACAGAAATAAACGTGGCCGAAACCATGAAGGAAATACGCAAAGCCCTTCTGGATGCCGACGTTAACTATAAAACAGCCAAAGCTTTTACAGATGATGTAAGGCAAAAAGCCATAGGTGCAAACGTGCTAACAGCCGTGTCGCCGGGCCAGTTGCTTACCAAGCTCATGAATGATGAGCTGTCTGCGTTAATGGGTGGCACCGCTGCCGAGCTTAATCTTAGCACATCACCAACTATAATATTAATTGCAGGTTTGAACGGCGCGGGTAAAACAACCTTTACGGGAAAGCTGGCCAATTACTTAAAAACACAAAAAAATAAAAAGCCGCTATTGGTTGCCGACGATATTTATCGCCCGGCAGCTATGGACCAGTTAATGGTTTTAGGCGAGCAGATAGGTGTGCCGGTTTATGTTAACCGCGAATCGAAGGACCCTGTCGCGATAGCAAAAGAAGGTATTGCCTTTGCCAAACAGAACGGGCACAATGTTATTATTATTGATACCGCCGGCCGTTTAGCTATTGATGAGGCCATGATGGTGGAGATAGAACAGGTAAAAGCCGCCGTAAATCCGCAGGAAATATTATTTGTGGTTGATGCCATGACTGGCCAGGACGCCGTGAATACAGCCAAAGTGTTTAATGACCGTCTTGACTTTACCGGCGTTGTATTAACCAAGCTGGATGGCGATACCCGCGGTGGCGCGGCGCTCTCTATAAAATCTGTTGTAAACAAACCTATTAAATTTATTGGTACCGGCGAGAAGATGGAAGCGCTGGATGTTTTCCACCCTGATCGTATGGCCTCCCGTATTTTGGGGATGGGTGATGTGATATCATTGGTTGAGCGCGCCCAGCAGCAATTTGATGAGAAAGAAGCTGCCGAACTGCAAAAGAAGATCCGGAAGAACAAATTCGACTTTAACGATTTTTACAGCCAGATACAGCAGATCAAGAAAATGGGTAACATGAAGGACCTGATGGGCATGATACCGGGTGTTGGCAAAATGATGAAGGACGTAGATATAAAGGACGACGCCTTTAAAAACATTGAAGCCATTATTCAATCCATGACCCCGCACGAAAAAGAAAACCCGGATACCATAAACCAAAGCCGCCGTACACGTATAGCCAAAGGCTCGGGCACCGACCTGGCCGAAGTTAACCGCCTGATAAAACAATTTGAAGATATGCGCAAGGTGATGAAACAGATGAGTAACCCTGCAGCTATGGCGAGTATGATGAAGAGGATGCCGCGGTAGCCTTTAACCCGATTGTCATTTCGACGAGGAACGAGGAGAAATCTTATACGAGCGAAAAACCACGGTTTATGTGGAACTACAATTTTTATGTTTATATCACAACCAACCCCGACAGGTCTGTATTGTATGTTGGTGTTACTAATGATTTAAGCAGACGATTATACGAACATGCTGAAAACAAAGGAAACAAAAGCACATTCGCCGGAAAGTATTTTTGCTATAACTTAGTTTACTACGAACACTTTGCACATATAGAACAGGCCATCGCACGTGAAAAGGAAATTAAGAAATGGCGTAGGGAAAAGAAAAACCTGTTAATAACATCTTTAAATTCAGGGTGGCGTTTTCTTAATGAAGAAAGTAAATGATAGCGTTGTAATAAGGCGTATAAGATTTCTCTCTATCGTTCGAAATGACACGGGGTTTTGATTCGCAAAGCAAGATTCATATATTTAAACATCTTGTAACTATCATTATGCACAAAATTTATTTATATATCTCGCTTTTAGTATCCCCCTTTTTTTCTTTATCCGCACTTGCCCAGATTCCCGGCGCAACAATAGATGTACAGCACTACAACTTTGCCATACAGTTAAACGATGCCAATAACGTTATTAAAGGCCGGGCAGATATCGCGGTTAAGTTTTTAAAAAGCGCGGAGTCTTTCCAGGTTAACCTGGTTGAAAAGAATGCTAAAGGCAAGGGGATGCTGGTAAGCTCAGTAGTGCAGAATGGAAAAGCTATTAAATTTAAACAAGATAGCGATGCGGTAAAAATATTTACCAAAGCCACCCCAAATCAACAGAAAACTTATACCATAGTTTATGAAGGCATACCGGCCGATGGCTTGATCATATCTACCAATAAATTTGGGCACCGTACTTTTTTTGGCGATAACTGGCCCAACCGCGCGCATAATTGGCTACCCTGCGTTGATGAGCCTGACGATAAGGCCCCGGTTGATTTTTTAGTTACCGCACCCGATCATTACCAGGTTATAGCAAACGGATTAAAGCAAAGCGAAACAGAGCTGCCTAATAAACTTAAACTAACCCATTGGGCAGAAACCGCGCAGTTGCCAACCAAAGTAATGGTTATTGGCGTAGCCGATTTCGCTATAGATCATCCCGGGGATGTTAATGGCATCCCGGTTTATACTTATGTGTTCCCCGAGAACCAGGCAATTGGCTTTAAAAGCTATGCGGTTGCCGCGCAGATATTGCCGTTTTATATCGATAAAATTGGTCCGTATGCTTATAAAAAGCTGGCTAATGTGCAATCAAAAACCATATTTGGCGGTATGGAAAATGCCAGCGCTATTTTCTATTACGAAGAATCGGTAAGCAGTACAGGTATAGAAGAACTAATGGCGCACGAGATTGCCCACCAATGGTTTGGCGATGCGGTAAGCGAAACAGACTTTCACCACCTATGGCTAAGCGAGGGCTTTGCTACTTACCTAACCAACTATTACCTCGAAAACAAATATGGCGTAGATACCCTAAAAAAGCGCTTAGCGGCCGACCGCGTAAAAGTATTAAAGTTTGAAAAGACTCGTTTTACCCCGGTTGTTGATACCGCTGTAAAAACCAACTATATGCCCCTGCTTAATGCCAACAGCTATGAAAAAGGTAACTGGACATTGCACATGCTGCGCAGACAATTAGGCGATGATGTTTTCTGGAAGGGCATAAGCGCCTACTTCGCCAAATATAAAGGCGGTAACGCCAACACTACTGCTTTCCGCAAGGTGATGGAACAGGTTAGCGGCAAGAACCTGGAAGAATTTTTTAAACAATGGCTAAATACAGCCGGTCATCCGGATCTGGCTATAGCCTGGAAATATGATGCCGCCAGTCATGGGGTTAATATACAGGTTAGTCAAACCCAAAAGGTATTATACAGTTTTCCGTTGGAGATAGCGGTTGATGGGCAGCTACACACCATAAATGTGACCGACCGGTCTACGACAATTAATATCCCCGCCAGGCAAAACCCAGCGGTTATAAAAGTTGACCCTGATGTGAATTTATTGGCGAGTTTTACGGTGGCGGAAGTGAAATAAACTTTCTTGTTAGTCGGGATTTTAAATTTGACGTTGATTTGTCCTGAAATGGGTGTTTCATGTGTTTCATTATCTTGTTACATCACTCCTAAAACAGTCAATTGGCAATTATCTGATTATCAATATATCAATATAAAATCATACTTAAAAATACTGACGAATAAGTTGTTACATTTTGTTACATCACTTTTTCATAAATAGCTTATTAGCAATACTTTAACTCAAAATCTTGTTTCACTTGTTACATTTTGTTACACCCTCGCGTGAAACAAGATCTAAAACCTACGGCGACAGTACCAACCAGCGAATCCCGGACTTTAGCGCCATCAGATTTACGATCCGATTAAAAACGTCAAAATAAAATCTATATCTTACGCATAAATAAAAATCTATTACATTGTTAGTTAAAACCTTTGGCAGCGCCGTTTATGGCATAGAAGCCATTACTATTACGGTTGAGGTAAATATAAGCGGGGGCAATATCTATTACGCGATTGTTGGCCTGCCTGATAATGCGGTGCGCGAATCGCTGCAACGCATAGAATCAGCATTATCAACAAACAGCTTTCGAATGCCCCGTCAGCGAATCATAGTTAATATGGCCCCTGCCGATATTAAAAAAGAAGGCTCGTCTTATGATCTGACCATTGCCACAGCCATTCTTGCCGCCTCTAATCAAATAAATGCAGAAGAACTGGATAAGTATTTAATTATGGGCGAACTGTCGCTCGACGGCAGCTTACAGCCAATAAAAGGCGCTTTATCAATTTCCATACAAGCACGCAAAGACGGCTTTAAAGGCTTTATTCTGCCCAAACAAAACGCCCGCGAGGCCGCCATTGTTAATGACCTGGAAGTTTATGGTGTGGAAAACATCACCGAGGTTGCCGGGTTTTTTAACGGCGATATACAACTAACCCGCGAGGTGGTAAACACCCGCGAGGAGTTCTACAACAGCCTCTGCAATTACGACAGCGACTTTAGCGAAGTAAAGGGACAGGAAAACATTAAACGCGCCTTAGAGATAGCCGCCGCAGGCGGGCATAACGCTATATTGATTGGTCCGCCGGGAGCAGGTAAAACTATGCTGGCGCGCAGGCTGCCATCTATATTGCCGCCGTTGAGTTTATACGAATCATTAGAAACAACCAAGATACACTCGGTAGCCGGCAAGCTTTCCGCCGCCGACGCGTTGGTTACAATCAGGCCATTCCGGTCGCCGCACCATACCATAAGCGATGTGGCGCTTGTTGGCGGCGGCGGCAACCCGCAGCCCGGCGAAATATCGCTGGCACATAATGGTGTTTTGTTTTTGGATGAGTTGCCCGAGTTTAAACGCAGCGCGTTAGAGGTTATGCGCCAGCCGCTGGAAGAACGAAAAGTAACCATATCGCGCGCCAAATTCTCGGTAGATTATCCCAGTAGCTTTATGTTGGTGGCCAGTATGAACCCATGCCCATGTGGCTATTATAACCATCCCGAGAAGGAATGTATTTGCCCGCCGGGCATGGTGCAAAAATACCTGAGTAAAATATCCGGCCCATTGCTTGACCGTATCGATTTACATGTGGAAGTAACGCCGGTTAACTTTAATGAACTGGCATCCGACAGGCTGGCCGAAAAAAGCGAACATATCCGTGAACGCGTAATAAAAGCGAGGGAGGTGCAAATAGCCCGTTTCGGCAACAGGCCAGACTTGCACGCCAACGCCCAGATGAGCCCGCAAATGGTGCGCGACTTGTGTAAGATCACCGCTGCCGGGCAAACCTTGCTTAAAAAGGCAATGGAGAAACTGGGCCTATCTGCACGCGCTTATGACCGTATCCTGAAAGTATCACGTACCATTGCCGATTTGGCCGGAAGCGAAGATATTCAAACAGAACACCTGGCCGAGGCGATACAGTTTAGGAGTTTGGATAGAGAGGGCTGGGCTGGATAATTAGCAAGTTAAAGCAAAGGAGTTAGCTGCTACTATCCTTTCTCGGCCAACAGATCATTTGTAAGTTTTTCAAATTCTGCTATAAAGTCTGTGTAGTATTTGCCGGTACCCGGACCGCTAAACCCGGTATGTATTTTACGTACGTCGCCTTTTTTATCAATAATAATCGTTGTAGGAAACCCTAATACTTTAGCCATCATAGGCAGGCTTTTAGCCGGATCGCCATTAGTTGGTGTATAATCGGTTATCAACAATGGATATGGTATGTTGAAACGGTTCTTTAACTGCTGCACTGTTCTTCGCGATTTGGCAAAGTCGGTAGTGCGCTCATAAGCCAACCCAACTACTTCCACGCCTTTTGAATGATATTTTTTATCATAATTAATTAAGTAAGCCGTCTCGTCCAT
>NZ_JAQBOW010000138.1 GCF_028287845.1 Mucilaginibacter sp. | reverse complement strand
AACCACCGGACCAACCATTCTACAAGGGCCACACCATTCTGCCCAAAAGTCTACCAATACCGGTTTATCTGATTTAAGCACAAGCTCCTCAAAGTTTGCGTCAGTTATTTCTAAAGCCATGATTTTTCTAATATTTATTGTTATACAAATATATACTATTCAAATTGCTTGCCACAAGTGTATACCTGACAATCTGACAAAGAAATTACTAACAACGGTGTATTTATGCACTTTGATTTTGGGGTGACAAAAGAGCTCTCACTGAGACACCTGAGAGAATATTATTTTTTGTGGACTTACAAACTGTCTAAATTTCATCCAAATATAAATCTAAATAACAAACCGCACGTCATTGCGAGGAACGAAGCAATCTCTGCACTCGCTAATCAATCGTGAAAAATATTATTCAAGGCCCTGCTCAAAACGGCAAACTCTTATTTGAATGTCCTACATAGAGATTGCTTCGTTCCTCGCAATGACGCCTTTCTTATCGTTTTTTTAGACAGTCTCTCAGTAACTTTATAATTTCAATATATCAATTCAACACCGCTGCCGAATTAGTCAAACTCAAAATATCAGCCATTAAATCATCACTCGGGTTTACTTTATAGGTTTTTGAAGGCATTTCTACCAGCATAGACTCATCACGTATCTTAAAACGCAGGGTACAGTTTTTCATTGGATATTTTTGATTGTTGGTTTCAATCACTTCCTGTATGTGCGTTAATAGTTGGTCATTTAAAGCTTTTAGTTCTAAATATACAGTTAAGGATTTGGTTAACTTATCGCGCATTTCTGATAACAGGCTCATGGTAGCTATGCGGAGGTCCCAGTTATCTTTTTGACGGAATTTCTCTTCGATATTTCCTTTGATGTGTAGGAAGTAACCATCAACCATCAGGTTCCTGAACTTTACATAATCCTCGCCAAACAGCGCGAACTCGTACGATTCATTATAATCCTCTAACACAAAAGTGCCGAAAGGCTTACCGGTCTTGGTCATTTTATGCTGAACGTTGCCTACCAGTCCGCCAATACAAACCTCGCCTCTTTTACGTAATTGTGCAAAAGCTGCCATTACCTCCTCGCCCCCTTCGCCCGAGCGCGCTTTCTGCATGTTTTTCAACTCGCTGATTGTAGTATTGCAATACTTTTCCATCTCCAGCTTATAATTATCAAGCGGGTGGCCGGTTAGGTATATGCCGATAACTTCTTTCTCGTATTTCAATTTTTCTATCAACGGCCATTCTTCTGCATCGGGCATGGGTGGCTCGGGGATATAAGATGCTACTGAACCGCCAAACAACGACGACTGTGTGGTGCTTTGTGTATTCTGATAGTCGTTAGCATATTTTATTAAACGCTCAACACCCGTTAAAATACCATTCTCTGTTTTGGCGAAGAACTGCGCACGCTTTAAACCAAACTCATCAAATGCCCCTCCATAAACCAGGTTCTCGTATGATTTACGGTTTACACTGCGGGTATTTGAGCGCTGCGCGAAATCATAAACAGATTTGTATGGGCCGCGTTCTAAACGTTCGTCAATAATGCTTTCAACCGCTTTATCACCTACGCCTTTAACACCGGTCAGTCCGAAACGAATTACACCTTTTTTATTGGCGGTAAACGCCATATAGCTTTCGTTAATATCCGGGCCCAAAACCTCTACTCCCATGCGTCTGCACTCTTCCATAAAGAAGGTTATCTTCTCCATGTTGTTCTGGTTATTTAAAACCGCTGCCATATATTCTGCCGGGTAATGCGCTTTTAAATAGGCAGTTTGGTATGCTACAAAAGCATAACAGGTAGAGTGCGATTTATTGAACGCGTACTGGGCAAATGCTTTCCAGTCGTTCCATACTTTGGTTAGTTTATCTTTAGGGTGACCTTTTGCGGTAGCGCCCTCCATAAACTGCGACTCCATTTTATTCAATACCTCAATCTGCTTTTTACCCATCGCTTTACGCAACACGTCGGCATCGCCTTTACTAAAACCGGCCAGCTTTTGCGATAAAAGCATCACCTGTTCCTGGTAAACGGTAATACCGTAGGTTTCGCCCAGGTATTCTTCCATATCCGGCAAATCGAACACCACGGGCTCGTAGCCGTGCTTACGTTTGATAAAGGCTGGTATATACTCTATCGGCCCCGGGCGGTACAGGGCGTTCATGGCAATTAAGTCTTCAAATTTATCGGGTTTCAGATCGCGCAGGTACATTTGCATGCCGTCACTTTCAAACTGGAAAGTGCCGTTGGTATCGCCGCGTTGGTAAAGCTCAAAAGTTTTCAGGTCATCCAGTGGTATATAGTCTATATCGATGGTTACATCATGATTTTGTTTGATGAGCCTTAACGCGTCTTTCAAAATGGTTAAAGTTTTCAAACCTAAAAAGTCCATCTTTATTACACCGGCATCTTCAATAACACGGCCATCATACTGGGTAACCAACAGGTCAGAGTCTTTAGCTACCGCGACAGGAACAATATCCGTCAAATCATAAGGTGCAATAATAATACCCGCGGCGTGTACACCTGTATTACGTACAGAGCCTTCCAGCTTTGCGGCCTCACGCAAAACAATTCCGCGCAGGTCCGTAGCTTTATAGATTGCCTGTAATTCGGGTACCTGGTCAATCGCGCCCTGCAGGGTGATGCCTAGCGTTTCGGGTACTAATTTTTTCAGCGCGTTTACGTCTGACAAAGGCATATCCAACACCCGGCCCACATCCTGTATGCTGGTACGCGCGGCCATAGAGCCATAGGTGATAATTTGCGCTACCTGGTTTTTGCCATATTTATCAACTACATAGTCAATAACTTTCTGGCGGCCGGCATCATCAAAGTCCGTATCAATATCGGGCATCGACTTACGGTCGGGGTTCAAAAATCTTTCGAATAGGAGATTATACTTTAACGGATCAATATTGGTTATCCCCGTACAATAAGCAACCACCGACCCTGCAGCCGACCCACGGCCCGGACCAATAAACACGCCTATATCACGGCCATGTTTAATAAAGTCGGCTACAATTAAAAAGTAACCGGCAAAGCCCATGGTGCGTATGGTAAAAAGCTCAAAGTTGATACGCTCTTCAACTTCGGGGGTTAGATCAACATAGCGTTCTTTAGCTCCGGTAAAGGTTAAGTGCTTTAAATATTCCCATTGGTTAAGGGTATCCGCATCGGCAGTGGTATGGATATTAAATTCTGTTGGAATAACAAAGTTTGGCAGTAATATGTCGCGCTTTAATTTAAGCACTTCAACCTTGTCAACAATCTCGTTGGTATTATCTAATGATTCGGGCAGGTCATGAAACAGCTTGCCCATTTCTTCCTGAGTTTTAAAATAAAACTGGTCATTCGGGAAACCAAACCGATAGCCTTTACCACCTTCTTCGTCCGTAGCTATCGGCGTGCTTTGCATGTCGCCGGTATTTACGCATAGCAAAATATCATGCGCGTTAGAGTCCTGCTGATCTACATAGTGTGAATCATTAGAGCAAATAACTTTTACATTATATTTTTTAGCGTATTTAAGCAACACCGCGTTAACTATATTTTGTTCGGGGATATCATGGCGCTGTAACTCTATATAAAAATCTTCGCCAAACAAATCAAGCCACCATTTAAACTCGGCTTCGGCTTCATCTTCCGTGTTTCTCAAAATAGCCTGGGGAACAGACGCACCAATACAGCAGGTAGTTGCGATTAAGCCTTCATGATATTTTTCTATCAACTCCTTATCCACACGCGGCCACTTACTATAAAGGCCCTCCATGTATCCTAAAGAACATATTTTAACCAGGTTTTTATACCCCTGCGGATTTTTTGCCAGCAAAAGTTGGTGGCGACGTACATCCTTCTTTTCTTTAGTAAATTGCTTTTTATGCCTGTCCTCAACAACATAAAACTCGCAACCTACTATGGGTTTCACGTTATGCTTACCGGCTTCGGCCACAAACTTAAATGCGCCAAACATATTACCGTGGTCGGTAATAGCCAAAGCCTTCATACCATCTGCAGCCGCTTTTTTATATAACTTAGATATATCAGCAGCGCCGTCAAGCAATGAAAACTGGGTATGTACATGTAAGTGCGAAAAATCGGGCATAGTAATCCTATAAACTTTTGGATGAATACAAATCTACCAAAAAAACAAGATGGGGTTTACAGTTGTTGAAAAATTGAGCAGGCTACTATAGCATACTTTTTGCATATAAACTAAAAATAATACTAATAACCTTTACAGCATCTATAAAATTGGAACGATTTGGACGTATAGCTTTAAAAACCATTCTCTGGATAATTGCAAGTGTCATCTTTCTGGTGTTGCTTGTAGTCATTTTAATACAAGTACCCGCCGTTCAAAACTTCGCGAAAGACAAGGCCGTTACCTTTTTACAAAATAAAATCCACACAAAAGTTAAAATAGGCCATATAAGTTTAGGTCTGCCCAAACTGCTGGTTTTAGATAGCGTATATTTCGAAGATCAGAAAAAAGACACCCTTATAGCCGGCGATAAATTAAAGGTTGATATCAGCATGTTGCAATTGCTGCATCATAAGGTGGAGATCAACGAAATTAACCTACAGGGAGTAACCGCCAAAATTAGCCGTGGTAAAGACAGTATTTTCAATTACGATTATATCCTGAAAGCTTTTGCCGGCGAACAGAAGAAAGCGGTTAAACCTGCCGATACAACGTCGACTATGAAGTTTTCGATGGATAAGATTATCCTGGATAGAATCAATTTGTCCTATAAAGATTTGACCACCGGTAATGATGTAAAATTCCTGCTTGGTCATTTTGATACCCGTATCAAGGATTTTGATATGGATAAAATGAAGTTTACTATACCAAAAATTAATCTGTCAGGTGTTAACGCACGCATTATACAAACACCAAGGGGCTCATCAATAGCGCAGGCCGCTAAAATTGACACTGCTGTTAAACCGTTGAATATGGAACTTAACCTGGGAACCATAGATGTATCAAAAGTTTACGTGGTTTATCGCAGCGGCGAAATGGCTGCCAATGTTGATCTGAGTAAATTTTTGGTGGAGATGGATAAGATAGATCTCAAAAATCAAAAGGTTAACATAAAAAGCATTGAGTTGAATGACACTAAAGCCGCGTTTACTTTCGCCAAACCGCAAACCGTTAAAAAAGCTGTAGTTAAAGCCATAAAAAAATTAGACACGTTAACCTCTAACCCCAACAAAAAGGGGTGGACAGCTACACTGGCAAAGATCAGCTTTACTAATGATGATATTAAGTATGATAACGATGCACAAAAACCAATTGCCAAAGGATTGGATTTTGCACACATGCATATCCATAATTTGAATGCGGAGGCAGAAAATATCGCTTATAACCCGGATACGCTTTCAGGAAAAATAAACTCGTTCACTTTTATTGAAAAGAGCGGGTTATTAATCAGGAAGTTCCATACCGCTTTCTTTTACGGGCCAACCAACGCTTACCTGAATGACCTGTTGGTTGAAACACCGCAAACCAGGTTGCAAAAACAAGTGCAGGTTAGCTACCCATCCATTGCAGCTATTACTAAAAACATTGGGCTGTTACGTGTTAATGCCAACTTAGATGGCAGCAAACTAAGTTTAAAAGATGTGTTGTTGTTGATGCCGACTATGAGCAGTATGGAGCCATTTAAAAATTCACCAAACTCGGTATTTACTATTAACGGGAAAGTATCCGGGCAGGTAAATAACCTTAATATTCCTGAGCTGGACATACGCGGGTTAAGCAATACCCACATCAAAGCATCCGCCAAATTAAAGGGCCTGCCTGATATGAATAAGGCTTATTTTGATATTAACATAGTCGATTTTAATACCAGCCAAACCGATTTAGCCAAACTTGTTCCCGCCGGCACCATTCCATCATCTGTAAGCATACCTGCCAGCATGAATTTAAAGGGAAACTTTAAAGGCAGCATGAATAATTTTAACACCAAACTAAATTTACGTTCGAGCT
The DNA here is from genome assembly GCF_028287845.1 of Mucilaginibacter sp. Classification (GTDB taxonomy): domain Bacteria; phylum Bacteroidota; class Bacteroidia; order Sphingobacteriales; family Sphingobacteriaceae; genus Mucilaginibacter. The sequence continues at coordinate 15,663 of NZ_JAQBOW010000138.1, read as the reverse complement.
ACGGCGCTATGGACCTGGTTGCGGTCATGAAAAATGGCAACAGCAAAACAGGCGCAACGTATACAGCCAATATAAAAGCTAATGATTTGAATGTTGGCGCGTTGACTAAACAGCCCCAAATGGTGGGCATGGTTACGCTATCTGCCAACATTAAAGGGCGCGGGCTTGACCCCAAAAAGGCCAGTCTGCAGTTTGATGGCAATGTTGCTAAAGCATACGTTAAAGGGTATAATTACCAAAACGTGCAACTTAAAGGTACTGCTACCAATGGTAGTTATGTAGTTAGCTCGCGTATGAGGGACCCCAACATCAGCTTTGCGTTGGACGTAAAAGTCGATCTGAATAAAAAATATCCTTCGGTAAAAGGCACCGTAATGTTGGATAGCATTAACCTGCAAAAACTGCATCTTACCACCTCAAACCTGCGCCTGCACGGTAAAATTGTTGCCGATGTGCCCACTGCCGACCCGGATTACCTGAACGCTAATATTAAGGTAACCGATCTGTTAGTGACAGACAGCGCCCGGCGTATCAGAATAGATACTATCAGCCTTATATCCACCGCTAATGCGGATAGCAGTACACTGCGTTTAAAAACTCCGTTTTTAACGGCGCGCATGGGTGGCAAATATAAACTAACGCAGATAGCCCCTGCTGTGCAGGATGTTATAAACAAATATTTTGACACCAACCTGGGCAAAGCGGCACCTAAAACCAAACCAACCTACTCGCCGCAACAGTTTACTTTTGCAGCACGAATTGTAAAAACACCATTAGTTGCCCAATTTGCACCTACACTTAAACAATTAGAGCCGGTTAATATTACGGGCCGCTTTAACAGCACGACCGGCGAACTGGTAGTAAATGGCACCATGCCTAAAATAGTTTACGGTACCGAGGTTATAAATAACGGAAGGCTAAATATTAATACAGGCAATAACGCGCTTAATTATAGTTTAACGGTTGATGAAGTAAAAGTTTCATCCTCTCTTGATCTGCTATACCCAAGCATTATCGGCAACGCGCAAAACAATAAGCTTAACATCAGTTTACAGGTGCGCGATGCTACCCGGAAGGAGCGTTATCGCATGGCAGGTGTATTTAGCGTATTGCCAAATGAATACCAATTTAGTTTCCTGCAAAATGGTGTGATGTTTAACTATATACCATGGGCCGTAAATGCTGATAACGCTTTACAGTTTGGCAGCAAAGGTATTTTAGCCCGTAATTTTACCATTACCAGCATCAACCAGATATTGAGCATTAACAGCACATCTGCCCAGATGAATTCGCCTGTTAAAGTTAGCTTCCAGAATTTCCGTATCGAGACTTTAACCCGTATGGCCCAGCAGGATTCTTTACAAGTTGGCGGGGTAATAAACGGCGATGCCAATATCAGCGACTTCCAAAAATCGCCTAAGTTTACATCAGCCCTAAACATTACCGATTTCAGCTTTAAAGGAGATACTGTAGGCAATATCGCCCTTAAAGTAAATAACCAAACCCAAAATGCTTATGCCGCTACCATGAGCATAACCGGCAAAGACAATCAGGTTGATCTGAATGGTTTATACTATACCGGTCCGCAAGGCAAGTTTGACCTTAATCTGAACATAGTGCAGCTTAATACGAAAAGCATAGAGGGCTTTAGTTTTGGCAGCATCCGTAATGCCAAAGGCACCCTGAGCGGGCAATTAAAAATAACCGGCACAACCACCGCGCCGGTTATACGTGGGGATGTAAACTTTAATCAGGTAGGCTTTAATGTGACTATGCTGAATTCTTATTTTACCATGCCTAAAGAGACTATTACGTTTAATGAGGATGGTATATTGTTTAGAGATTTTACGCTGGTAGATTCTACAGGGAACAAAGCCATTGTTACCGGAACATTGTACACCAAAACCTTTACCGATTTTAAATTCGGTATTGATATAAACGCCCAAAATTTCAGGGTGGTAAATTCTACCCAGGCAAATAATAAATTATTTTACGGTAAATTATACATAGATACCCGGATACAGATACGCGGCACAAAGAGCTCGCCACGGGTTGACGCTAATTTAACTGTCAATGATAAAACCGATATGACCTTTGTTTTACCACAAAACGACCCGGGCCTGGAAGACAGGACCGGGGTTGTGGAAGTTATTAATGAAAATGCGCCCAAGCTGGATTCTATAATGCTGGCTAAGCAGCTTGATTCACTTAAAAAAACAAGCTTAGTTGGATTGGATGTTAATGCAACTATCATCATAAATAAGGCTGCCAACTTTACAATAGTTGTTGATGAACGTAATGGCGATGTAGTACAGCTTAAAGGCGAGGCACGCCTGAACGGTGGTATTGACCCAAGCGGAAAAATAAACCTTACCGGCACTTATACTGTTGAACAAGGCTCATACAACCTGGCTTATGCTACGGTGAAGCGTAAATTTAATTTCAAAAAAGGCAGTACCATAACCTGGACGGGCGACCCAACCACCGCGAATATTAACCTTACTGCTATATACGTAGCCAACGTACCGCCTATCGATCTGGTGAATGATCAGTTAGGCGGTGATGCTACAACCACCACCATGTATAAGCAAAAACTGCCATTTAATGTTGACCTTAACTTAAAGAATGAATTAATGAAACCGGATATCACCTTTGATATTGTGCTGCCGGATAGTACCTATACGGTATCGCCGGATGTTGTTACCAATGTTAACACCCGGCTATCGCAAATACGGCAAGATCCTAATGAAATGAATAAACAGGTGCTTGGCGTATTAGTATTGGGGCATTTTATTGGTGATAATCCGTTAGCGAGCCTGGGTGGCGGCACAAATATTAATAGTGCCCTACGTAACAGTGTGAGCGGTTTATTGGCCGACCAGCTAAATAAACTGGCAGGCAATCTTATTGGTGGTGTGCAATTAAGCTTTGGTGTAACATCAGGAGCTGATTACTCAACCGGGGTTGAACAAAACCGAACGGATTTAAATGTTGGCTTATCTAAACAATTTTTAAATGACCGCTTAACGGTTACAGTTGGCAACAACTTTAACCTTGAGGGACAAAACCAGCCGGGGCAAAAATCAACCAGCATAGCTGGTAATCTATCGGTAAATTATAAATTAACACAAGATGGCCGCTACATGATACGCGCTTATCGCCGTGATGAATTTATTGTAGTGGAGGGCCAGGTAATTGAAACCGGGGTAGGCTTCTCCCTAACTTTTACTTACAACCGGTTCTTAGAACTGTTTAAGAGAAAACCTAAACAAGACAGGGACCTGCAGAAGGAATACAAGGAAAAAGAAAAAGAGAAAAACAAGCAAAAGAAAGAAGCCGATAAACAACATGATGCAACCGTTGCAGATGTGCAGCCTGCAGACAAACCGGCGCAACAAAAACAACCATCAAATTAACTTATGACCAAGCTTAGATACATACTTGTTATTTTATTTGTTGCCTTTATAAGCGCCTGCAGCACAACCAAATATTTGGCTCCGGGGCAAAAGCTATATACCGGCGGACAAATAAAAATTGTAGATAAGGATATTAAAAAAAGCGATGCAAAAGCCTTAAACGCCGAGCTATTGGCCATGTTACGGCCCAAACCAAATACTACAATTTTAGGGTTACGATATAAATTATGGATATATAACAAAACAAGAACAAACAAAGTACGCGGCTTAAGGCATTATTTAAATACCCACTTTGGTGAGCCCCCTGTTTTGGTAAATACAGTCGACCTTGAAAAAAATAGCAGTATACTACAAAACAGGTTGCAAAACGAGGGTTATTTTGTTGCACAGGTAAATGGCGATACCGTAAGTAAAAAAGGCTCGAAGGTGGCAAAGGCCATATATACTACGCAAACCGGCCCTGTTTATCATTACCGTAAAATAATGTTCCCGACAGAAAAGAATGACTTGGATACCGCGGTTACCGGCACGGCCGCACAAAGTTTATTAAAGGTTGGCGACAGGTATAACCTGGATGTTATTAAAGCCGAGCGCATACGTATTGATGCCCGTTTAAAAGAAAAGGGTTTCTTTTATTTTTCGCCCGACAACCTAATCATGCGGTACGATAGCACCATTGCCAATCACCAGGTGGATATGTTCGTAAGGGTTAAAGAAACCACACCCGACCAGGCCCGATGGATATACCAGATAAGGAACATTTATGTATATCCTAAATATTCATTAAGAGATACCTCGCTTAAATTAGATTCGGCCGAGAAATATCGTTGGTACAATGTTATCGACCCCAAAAAAACTGTAAGACCGTTTTTATTTAAAAATACAGTGTTGCTGCATCCCGGCGATGTGTACAACCGTACCGCACATAATAATAGCTTAAACAGGTTTATTGAACTTGGGCCATTTAGCTTTGTTAAAAATCGATTTGAAGATGTTACGCCCGACTCGGCCAAGCTGGATATCTATTACTTTTTAACACAATCTAAAAGGAAATCACTTACTGCCGAAATAATTGCCCGCCAAACATCTGCAAATTATGATGGTACGCAATTTAACCTGACCTTCCGGAATAAAAACACTTTTAAAGGCGGCGAGCTGTTCACACTTAATTTTTTCACCAGTACCGATAAGCAATTCGGCAGCTATCATAACGGGTTTAATGTTTACCAGTTTGGCGTACAACCATCCATGTCATGGCCGCGGTTTATAAGTCCGTTTGATTTTAAAACGAATAATGCATTTATCCCCAGAACGGTGTTGACAACAGGATATACTTTAATTGACCGTTCGCAACTTTATACCTTAAATTCATTTAACGGCTCATGGGGTTATCAATGGAAACCTAACCTGCATAAGCAAAATGTATTTAATTTGTTAGAAGTAACTTATGTTGATGCCGCCAATATTAGCCAGCTTTACCAGGATAGCATTCGTAAAACGCGCAATCCAACATTAACCCATGTAATTAATAACCAATTTACATTCGGCTCAAGTTACAGTTATACTTATGATAACACAACCGAAGATTTCCGCATCAATAGTATTTACTACATGGGTAAGCTTAGCCTGTCGGGCAATGTATATGGTATACTAACCGGTGCCGATACCTTAAAAGGTAAGGTGAGTAAACTATTTGGTACCCCATTTAATCAATATATCAAACTGGAAAACGAGTTCCGCTTCTTCCATAAATTAGGGCCCGGCAGTAAAGTTGCTGCCCGCTTTATGGTTGATGTTGGTTTACCGTACGGCAACTCTACCATTTTACCTTATACACAACAATTTTTTATTGGCGGACCAAATAGTTTACGCGGTTTCCAGGCCAGGTCTATAGGTCCGGGGGCTTATTATCCGCCGGGTTCTGTAACCAGCGGCAGCCAGTTTTTGCCTGATGAGTCGGGCGATATCAAGATCGAAGGAAATATAGAGTACCGCCCTAAATTGTTCAGTATTGTAGAAGGCGCGCTGTTTGTTGATGCAGGTAATATATGGCTGATGAGGCCCCATTATGGCCTGCCCGGCGCCGCGTTTGGTAAAAACTTTTTGAGCCAAATGGCCGCCGATGTTGGCTTTGGCCTGCGCTTTAACCTGTCGGTATTGATATTGCGTACAGATATGGGTTTCCCGGTATTAAAGCCTAAAACCAACAATACAGGTGTTATTGATGGCGTGGATTATACCGGCTCGGGCTGGCACGGATCAAACGCGGTATTTAACCTGGCTATTGGGTATCCGTTTTAATGAGTGAATTTTGAATGAGTGAATAATTTGGTGTAATCTCAAAAAAGCATTCACTCAATCTCTCATTCCATAATTCACTCATTATCTTACAGCGTAAATATCTTTAACTGGTATTTACCGAGTGTGCCCCTGGGAGAAAAAGCGGCGCGCAGGGTTTCCACCAATTGTTTATGATTAACCGGCTTTCCTTTTTGAGGCGGTGTTATGGCTGTTTCTGGCACTGAAACCAGGTCGACTTTTGTAGCGGCCCAGGTTACGTGCTCGCGCGGCAGGGTTACCTGTAATATCATCCCAGGCAGGCCCGAGAACGATTCGGGGCCGCCGCTAACCCATATTTTATCGGTATAAAATGCTACCACGTAGATGGAATCCTGCACTACACCATGAGCCTCGCGACAGGTGTAGCCGGCAATTTCGCGGGTGTTACCCATAATGCGCCATTTTATTTTACGGATGCTGTCCTTAACCAAAAAATCCTGGCCCTGCACACTTCTTAATATCGTACTCATACCTGATGAAAAATCAACATAAGTAGTATTATACTGGTTAGCCAATGGGTTGGCCTGGAATATCACCACATCATTGGGTCGTTCGGTTGTAAATAAAGTCTTGTCTTTATTAAAAGTTAACTTATCCTTAAACTTTGCAAATTGAGGCTGGTTTTTTTGATATTGCTCAAATGCTTGATTACTAAATACGTCATTTTTATTTAACAAGCCACGTGCTATAGCAAACATGTTTATGGTTTTGTCATACTCAATAGTACCTGTGGTTATAAATTTAGCATGCTGGGCCATAACCGTGCTGCCGGTTAATAAGCCAATAAAAAATATAATAATTGCTTTCATAGTGGTTATTTTTTAGCGGTATCAGAGGTACCAAATTTTGTAAAGTCCCAGGTAACGGTAAACATAAAATACCGCCTGATAGAGTTAGAAAGGGTTTGCTGGGTAATGCCATTATAAGAGAATCTTCTGTTCTGATCCTGATCAAGCAGATTGTTAGCTGATATAGACAATTTAAGATTCTTTTCTTTCAAGAACATTTTGCTAAATGACGCGTTCCACATTGCTTTGTTAGTGGCAGGCAAATTTTTTGTAGCAGCGCTATAATTATTGTTGATATCAGATGCCAACATATAGTGTGCCGGCAGGTAAATGGTTGCGCCTCCGTATAAATTATATCCAAAAGCGTTGTTATTATTACTATTATTAGGCAAAATGTCTTGTAGCGTATAGTTTGGGCCGCCATTAAAATAAAAGCTGTATTTATTTGCCTTATATTTATTTAACCCGATTGACATGTTATAAGAAGCGTTATGATTGGTGTTTAATACACCATTGGTATAAAAATAAGAAAGACCGCCATTGATATAAATGCTGGCATTTATGCCCATATCCAATGCCGGTATTTTTTTACTTCCGTTTAAAGAAAAATTGTAGTTATATGGTGTCTTATCAGTTAAATTAATAGCTTGGGTAACCTGCTTACCTGTGGTTATATCATAGGTGCTGTTGTTAATAATCTGGTTAGTGGTAGTTCCAAAATCTCCGCTTATAGCGAAATACTGATTGGTTAGCGGTAAACTGGCCGAATATCTCGCGTTAACACGGTTATTAAATGAGGGCTTTAGGTTTGGATTACCTACATATATATTTATCGGATCGTAGTTTGAGCGCAGTGGCTGAATTTGACTAATTTGTGGTTGGCTGGTACTGCCATTATAATTAAAATTGAACGATTTTGTTTGCGAGGCCTTATATTGATAAGTTATCCGTGGCAGCCAATTTATAAAATCTCTTTTATATACGTCGCCGGTAAAACTATCTATTTGCTTAAAATTAACTGCTGATGCTTTGGCCCCGAAAGTTAAAATAGAGCCACCAAACCGGTAATTGAATGCCGCGCCCAATTGAGTTGTTAACTGGTTAAATTTATAATCACTACTATGGATAACATCAAACGAATCATAATTTCCTGATGCTGATTTGTTATATGATTCCCTATCAGCCGTACTATTGTTTAATCCAAGGCCGTAATTAAATGTAAGGGCTAATTTTTTGGTTATTGGTTCGGTATAGGTCATGTTACTATTTAATACCGAGCTAATAAGCGTTGTTGGTTTGTACTGGTTGGTTATGCTGTCCTTTCCGTCAATAGCTGTATACACATCATTGTATATGTACCCGGCATAGGTGCTTTTAGTATAGGTTTCATTAACATCCCATGAAAAAGTACGGCCTACGGTTTTAAACTTTTTGGTGTAAAATGCACTGGCATTAAATAGTTTTTGCTGCCCGTTACTACTATTATTGCTGGTTGTTTTATTTACTAATAGATTATTGCCATCCTCGGTGGTATTAACGCCGTTACTTCTTGAGTCGGTGTTTTTATCAGTACCGTTAACATCAATTTTTAGGTTAGCTGTAGGGCTAAAGGCTTTTTGATAAACTGCATCCAGTTTTTGCCTGAAGGTGTAATTGTGCGAATTGCTAACATTATCCGTATTGGATATAGCCGTACCTAAAGTCCGCTGTGTTAACGTAGTTTGATCAGTATTAACTGCTAACGAGCCTATTTTATAATTGGTGTTGATAGACTCCTTATCGTTGTTCCATTTATTATCATAATGCACACCGCCGGCTCTCGACAATGGAAGGCCTGCGCCATTATAAGTACCAAACCCACTCTCCACGTCATCCTGCCCGCCAAATACAGATATAGAGCCACCATCGTCACTAATTTGCACATTACTGCCCGATGTACCTAACTTAGCATTATCCTGGAAACCGAGGCCCTGTTTACCGTCGTTGGCAGCGGTAGCATAAGCCGAAAACTTCTCTTTATTTTTAAACCGGTTATAAAGCGCCTGCACCTCGTTATATTCATCAGTGCCTAGTCCTGCATTAATTTTGCCAAAGGTGCCGTTCTTTTTGTCTTCCTTTAGCTTAACATTCAGCACTTTATTTTTTACGCCATCGTCTATCCCTGTAAAGGCGGCCTGATCGCTTTTTTTATCATACACCTGTATTTTATCTACCATGTCGCCGCGCAAATTTTGGGTAACCAGTTTAGGGTCATCCCCAAAAAACTCTTCACCATCAACCAATACCTTATTTATCTTCTCACCCTGGAAAGTTATCTTTCCATCCTTATCAACCTCCATACCGGGCAATTGCTTTAGCAGGTCCTCTACCTTCGAGTTGGGTTGAATTACATAAGCTTTGGCATTAAATTCGGTCGTATCGCCCTTAATTTTTATCGCGCTTACCGTTCCCTTTATAATTACCTCCTGTAGTATACGCGATTTAAGGCCCATGCTGATATTGCCGAAATCATGTGTTTTATTAGCAGGTGTAATGTTAAAGCCCTCTACATAATCTGCATAGTCGGGATAGGTAATTAATAATAAATAATTACCTGCCGGTAAGCCGTTCATGTCAAAAGAACCATCATCTGCAGCATGGGTGAATTTAACAAGGATAGAATCTTTTGCATCTAATAAGGTAACGGTGGCTGTTAGTTTAGCTTTGGCAACTGTATCAACAGTAAATCCTCTTATACTATATGAACTTTGCGCAAAAGAAGTAAAAGCGCATAGGCAGAGCACAATGGTTGCCAGGGTTGTGAGTTTCATAATTTTGGTTTAGGTTGGTTCAATGTATAACTAAATTCTTAGTAAATTGAGTAACAATTTCATTACTAAACTTTAGTTAGGTATTGGCTTTTTAAATGTAAATGATAAAAAGCATCATTCTTATTATTTAACATTCGTTAACATAATTTAACAAATGATTGGTAATCAATTATTTGCTATCACCAGGCGTAACAAAATTATAAAAAATCAAGCCTGCTTAGAATGAGTAGTAAAAGCCATGAAAAATAGTCATCCGTGCATATAAACCTCATAAAATTCATTATCAACAAAAAAGCCGCTCAAAAAGCGGCTTTAAAAATTATAAAAAATTCCGAAATCGAACTTCCGAAATCCTATGTATCTATTCTTGCGTACTTGGCATTCTTTTCGATAAATGCACGGCGTGGTGCAACCTCATCACCCATTAGCATAGAGAAGGTATGATCACATTCGGCAGCATTTTCAATACTGGCTTGTTTTAGTGTGCGGCGGGCAGGATCCATGGTAGTTTCCCATAATTGCTCGGCATTCATCTCTCCCAAACCTTTGTAACGTTGCACGTGTACACTATCTTCTTTACCCGCACCTTTTAAACGTTGTATAGCTACATCACGTTGTTCTTCGGTCCAGCAATATTCAAACTCTTTACCTTTTTTAACCTGGTATAATGGCGGCGATGCAATGTAAACATAACCGGCCTCTATTAGCTCCTTCATATAACGGAAGAAGAAGGTAAGAATTAAAGTAGTAATGTGCGATCCGTCAACGTCCGCATCCGTCATGATCACTATTTTATGATAACGCAGCTTGGTTATGTTAAGCGCTTTATCATCCTCGGGCGTACCGCGGCTTACGCCAAGGCCGGTAAACATGTTCTTTATTTCTTCATTTTCGTATATCTTATGCTCCATGGCTTTTTCCACGTTAAGGATCTTACCCCTTAGTGGTAATATAGCCTGGTACTCGCGGTTACGGCCCTGCTTGGCAGTACCACCCGCCGAGTCCCCTTCGACAAGATATAATTCACATAATGCAGGATCGCTGTTAGCGCAATCAGAAAGCTTACCAGGCAAGCCCGAGCCGCCCATTACACTTTTACGCTGCACCATTTCGCGCGCCTTACGGGCAGCCGCACGGGCCGTAGCAGCCAGTATAACCTTGTTCACTATCATCCGGGCCTCTTTAGGATGCTCTTCCAGGTAATTACCTAAAATTTCGCCTACGGCCATATCAACCGCGCCCATTACTTCGTTATTGCCCAGTTTGCCTTTGGTCTGACCTTCAAATTGCGGCTCCTGCACTTTTACAGAAATCACAGCGGTTAATCCCTCGCGGAAGTCGTCACCGGTAATTTCTATCTTCATGTTTTTCAGCAAGCCTTCTTTATCGGCATAACTTTTTAAAGTACGGGTTAACCCTCTGCGGAAACCCGCAACGTGTGTACCGCCTTCAATGGTATTAATATTATTTACGTACGAGTGTACGTTCTCTGTATAAGTATCATTGTATTGCAGGGCAAGCTCAACCGGGATGCCTTGTTTTATACCGTCCAGATAAATTGGCTCGGGTATAATTGAGGTACGTGTACCATCCAAAAACTTTACAAACTCGCTTAAGCCGCCGGTCGAATAAAATTCTTCTATCGGGAAAGTTCCATCTTCATTGGCATCACGTTCATCGGTTAAAGTTAAACGGATACCTTTATTTAGATAGGCCAGCTCGCGTAAACGGGCAGCCAGTGTATCATATTTATATTCGGTAGTTAAAGTAAATATCTCCGGATCGGGCTGGAAAGTTTGTGTAGTACCTGTACGGTTTGATACGCCAATTTCTTTTACCTCAAATAATGGCTTTCCTTGTGAATACTCCTGGGTAAATATTTTTCCATCGCGCTCAACAACAGTTTTCATGTGGATAGAAAGCGCGTTAACGCAACTTACACCCACACCATGCAAACCGCCCGATACTTTATAAGTATCCTTATCAAACTTACCGCCGGCGTGTAAAACGGTCATTACAATTTGCAATGCCGATACCTGCTCTTTAGTGGTAATGCCTGTAGGGATACCACGGCCATTATCAACAACGGTAATGGAGTTGCCTTTATGTATAGTAACATTTATGGTATCGCAATAGCCGGCAAGCGCCTCATCTATAGAGTTATCTACAACTTCATATACTAAATGGTGCAGGCCCTTAACGCCTGTATCGCCAATGTACATGGAAGGGCGCTTACGCACCGCTTCTAAACCTTCTAAAACCTGTATATTATCTGCTGAGTAATTCGATTTGTCCTGATTTTCTTCGCTCATATTGGGTTAAAAAAATAACTCACAAAAGTACGCATTTTGCTGCGAATATTTGCTATTGTTGATAAAAATGACCGGATATGAACAAGCCCCTCAAATGATTAGGATACTTGCCATGAAAGTTTATCTTTGTGAAAAAAAATATTAAAAATGATGCCCGGTTTTTCTAGTGAAACCTCATCATTATCATCAAAAAAAACAAACCAATTTAAATGAAAACTTCTGGTTCTATTTTTACAAAAACCGTTTTAGGTTTATTAATCGCCGGTAGCATGGCAGCCTGTAATAACAATAAAGCAGGTAGTGCGCCAGCTACTACAACTACAGCAGCGTCGCCGGGTACAGAAACAACTGCATACGTACAGTCTGATACTTTAATAAGTAAATATGAATATGCAAAAGATATGGGCAAGCGCCTGCAGGACAAAGGCAAAACAGCACAGGCTGATGTTGGCGCAAAGCAAGAGGCTCTTCAGCGTGAATTTGTCGAATATCAAAAAGATGCGGCAACAATGCCTGCTGATAAGCGCCAGGCTACCGAGCAACGCCTGCAACGTGAAAAACAGGAGTTTGATCAGTATCAGCAAAGAGCCAGTGCGGAGTTTCAAAATGCGCAGGGCACGGAAACCAGCAAGCTTTATGATAAACTTACCGAATTTTGCAAGGCTTATGCTAAAGAAAAAGGATATAAAGCAATTTTAACTTATTCAAAATCAAACCCAAGTGTATTATATGTTGACCCCAGTTTAGATATAACTGCCGAAGTTGTTAAAAAACTGAATGATGCTTACGCCAAGGATAAAAAATAATTTAAAAACTAAAAAAAGAAAACCCCGGCTTAGTTCAAGTCGGGGTTTTCTTTTTTTAGAGAAGTAAGAAACAAGAGTCGGGGAGTGTAGTTTATAATACTTATTTCTTATCTTGATGCTTATATCGTAATACTTGACTTTAAAAACATGAGCAACCACGAAAATTTTATGCGGATGGCGATTGACCTATCTGAGTATAATGTAAAAGAAGGACAAGGCGGGCCATTTGGCGCCGTAATTGTAAAAGACGGTATGGTATTGGCCCGCAGCGCCAATAAGGTTGTATCTAATAATGATCCTACAGCTCATGCCGAGATTTCGGCCATACGCCTGGCCTGCCAGGAGTTGGGCACGTTTAGCTTAGATGGCTGCGAAATATATACCAGTTGCGAACCTTGCCCCATGTGCCTGGGTGCTATTTACTGGGCAAAAATAGATAAGATATACTATGCCAATACCAAAGCTGATGCCGCTGCAATTGGTTTTGACGACCACTTAATTTACCAGGAGCTTAACCTGCCGATGGAAAAACGCAAGCTACCCATAGTGCAATTAATGCGCGATGAAGCCTTGAGCGCGTTTAAGCTTTGGGGTGAGGCGGAAAATAAGGAGGATTATTAGATAGCCTTTTTGTTATTGCGAGTAACCGGGCATGGTTGCTTAGCCTTCGGGATAACAATTTTAATTATATTTATAATCAATAACTTATAAAGCGTTATTGCGCAGCCACTTCGCAATCTCTACATTTGCAAATCAAAACACCATGATGTTGTTAAGGTAAAATGACGCTCGGTGTCTATAATGTAACTTATATAAATGAAAAAATATCTATCATTAGTAACCTTCTCGCACACCATATTTGCTATGCCATTTGCCTTTATTGGCTTTTTTTTGGCGGTAACCACTACCCAACACACTTTTGAGTGGCAAAAACTGCTGATGATGATTTTGTGTATGGTGTTTGCGCGCAACTCGGCCATGGCGTTTAACCGTTACCTTGACAGGGATATTGATGCAAAGAACCCACGTACTAAAGTGCGCGATATTCCCGCCGGGCGCATCAGCGCGGCATCGGCATTAACATTTACGCTGGTTAACTGCCTGCTGTTTGTTTGCACTACGTGGTTTATTAACCCGCTTTGCTTTTACCTGTCGCCGGTGGCGTTGGTGGTGGTTTTGGGCTATAGTGCTACCAAACGTTTTACGGCACTTTGCCATTTGGTTTTGGGTTTGGGCCTGTCACTTGCCCCTATTGGCGCTTATTTGGTGGTTACGGGCGAGTTTGCTTTGCTGCCCATATTTTTCTCGCTGGCTGTGCTATGCTGGGTTAGCGGCTTCGATATTATCTATGCCCTGCAGGATGAAGATTTTGATCGCAGCGAAAACCTGCACTCCATTCCAGCATATTTGGGTAAGGTTAATGCTTTAAGATTATCTACTTTTTTACATGTGCTATCGGCCATATTTATTGTATTGCCGGTTTTCTATACAACCGTAGGTTTACTGTATTATGTGGGGATTATATTTTTCTGCATTATGCTTACGTACCAGCATAGATTAGTTAAACCAAATGATCTGAGCCGTGTAAACTTTGCATTTATGACCACCAACGGTTTAGCCAGCGTGGTATTTGCTGTTTTATTTTTGTTGGATAGGACGTTGTTAATGCATGGGATGCTGTTTGGGATGCATTTGTAGAATTAAATTTATACTTCGTTAAAAAATAAAAAGATAAAAGCCCAACTATAGTCTCTCTTCTTGCCATTGTTGGTAGGGTCAGGTAGATCAGGTGGGCTTCGGCACATCCTTACTAATTTGTACATTTGCATATCTGCACATTTACACATCAAAAAAAATTTCCCACTTCCTCACTTCCCAACTAATTTGCACATTTGCATATCTGCATCCCGAACTATCGGGACACATCAATCATGATCCACAAAAAAACACGCACTTATATCCCTGCCAACCTTGAAATTAAATGGGAAACGCTTGAACCGCTTTATAAAGACCTTTGCGACCGTCCGATAAATACTGTAGGTGAGCTTGAACACTGGCTGCATGACCGCAGCGAACTGGAAGCCGCCCTGGAAGAAGATTTTGCCTGGCGCTATATCCGCATGACCTGCGATACCAATAATGAGGAGTTGCTGGCAAACTTTCAATATTTCGCTACCGAAATTGAACCTAAAGCCGCGCCTTACAGCAACGAACTCAACAAAAAACTGGTTAACAGCAAGTATATTGACCAACTGGATAAACACAAATACTTTGTTTACCTGCGCGGTATCAAAAAGTCATTAGAACTATTCAGGGAAGAGAATATCCCTATCCAAACAGAGATACAGGTTGAACAGCAAAAATACCAGTCTATCAGCGGCTCGCTGTCTGTTCATATCGGCGATAAAGAATATACTTTAGAGCAGGCATCTGTATTTTTAAAAGATACCGACCGCGCCAAACGGCAAGAGGTTTGGGAGAAGATCACTACCCGCCGCCTGCAGGAAAAAGACAAACTGAATGACCTTTTTGATCACCTGCGTGTTTTAAGACATAAAGTGGCCCTTAATGCAGGTTTTGAAAACTTCAGGGATTATATGTTCCAGGCACTGGGCCGTTTTGATTACACCCCGAAGGATTGCTACGCTTTTCATGAAGCTATTGAACTGGAGATAGTACCCATACTACGCGAACATGCCGCGCAACGCAAACAAGCGCTTGGTTTAAACGAACTAAGACCCTGGGATATGGATGTGAACACATCGGGCAAACCTGCCTTAAAACCGTTTAACAGTGGCGAGGACCTGATAGAAAAGAGCATTCAATGCTTCCGCAACATCAATAGTTACCTGGGCGAGCGTTTAGAGATAATGAAAGATAATAACCTGTTTGATGTGGAAAGCCGCAAAGGCAAAGCACCGGGCGGTTACAACTATCCCCTATCAGAAACCGGCGCTCCGTTTATTTTTATGAATTCGGCCAATACATTTCGTGATCTTACCACTATGGTACATGAAGGCGGCCACGCGGTTCACACCTTTTTAACTGCCGACCTGGAACTGAACGATTTTAAACATTGCCCTTCAGAAGTTGCAGAGCTGGCTTCCATGTCGATGGAGTTAATATCCATGGATAACTGGGACGTATTTTTTGATAACGAGGAAGATTTAAAACGCGCCAAACGCGATCAG